>NZ_JJQY01000037.1:0-4462 GCF_000979295.1 Methanosarcina sp. 1.H.T.1A.1
GGACTGAAGTGCATGTTTTCTGCAATGGATGCCACCAGAACCGACCCTGCATATCTCATAGAGGTTTTCAAGGCGGTCCAGGAGGCAGGATGCGATATCATTAACGTACCAGACACGGTAGGAATCATGGTTCCATCTGCAATGTACAGACAAATAAAAGACATTGCAGCCGAAATAACGATTCCAATAGACGTACACTGCCACAATGATTTCGGGCTTGCAGTAGCAAACAGCCTTATGGCCGTTGAAGCCGGGGCATCTCAGGTACAGGTCACTATAAACGGTATTGGAGAGAGGGCAGGAAATGCTGACCTTTCCCAGACAGTGATGAGCCTGACGTCAATCTACGGTGCAAAAACCAATATCCGGACAGAATACCTTCTCGAAACCTCGAAAATGATTGAAAACTACACCGGAATCAGACTCCCGCCAAACACTCCTGTGGTAGGGCAAAACGCCTTCTCCCATGAATCGGGAATCCACAGCCAGGGAGTACTTGAAAAATCCGACACCTTCGAACCAGGTATAATGACCCCGGAAATGGTCGGGCACAGACGGCGCATCGTCCTTGGAAAGCACACAGGCAAACATGCAGTCAAACAGTCCCTTGAGTCTGCTGGCATAAAAACCAATGAAAAGCAGCTTGACGAGATTGTGCTCAGGATCAAAGAAATCGCAAACAAAGGTAAACAGATAACAGATGCCGATCTCTATGCAGTTGCCTCTGCAGTGCTCGGAAAAGCAAGCTCTGATGAAGAATTTATCAAGCTCAAAGAAGTATCCGTCATGACAGGAAACATCCTAACACCTACGGCTGTGGTCAAGGCTGATATCGACGGAAAAGAAATCATTTCAGCAAAAACCGGAGTTGGCCCTGTAGACGCCGCCCTCAAGGCCGTAAGGGATATCCTCGGCGAAAGCAACCATTTCAAACTTCAGGATTTCAGGATCGATGCTATTACCGGCGGGGCAGATGCACTTGCCGATGTGTACATAGGTCTCGAAAACGAAAAGGGCAGGATTGTAACAGCACGGTCCGCAAACCCGGATATAGTTATGGCTTCCGTGGAAGCCCTTGTAAACGCTATGAACCTGCTGTATAAAAAAGAAGAAAAAAGTTAAAAGGCAAAGAGAAAAGGGCCAAAGAGCTGGAGAATGCTGGAGAATGATACCAGAAGTAACAGCTCGAAGCCTGAAACCGGATAAGGTCTGATACCTGTTAGTTTTTCGGGTTTGTATTCCTCAAGCATGTATAAAGTAAAATAAAATGAAATGGAATACAAACCCATGCCTTATCCGATCATTGATTCTCATTGTCACCTTGATTTTCCCAAATTCAACCCAGACCGGGAAGAGACTATCCTCCGTGCCCGGAAAGCAGGAGTTATCGGGATGATCAACTCCGGAATTTCCCTGAAAGGCAACCGCATAAGTCTTGAGCTTGCGGAAAAGAATGAGGACATCCATGCTGCACTGGGACTGAGCCCTGACATCGGCAGGGAAGGCAGTGATAAAGATATAGACACCATCCTTGCCCAGATAGAGGCTAATGCAGGAAACGCAGTGGGCATCGGAGAAGCCGGCCTGGACTTTCAGGACTGCAAAACAAATGAAGAACGTGAACGACAGACAGCTTCGTTCAAAAAAGTAATCGAGATCGCAAAAAATCTGGACAAACCTCTTGTAGTACATGCCCGGATGGCTGAAGCTGAAGTCCTTAAACTAGTAAAAGAGATGGATACCGTAGTCTATCATTGCTATAGCGGTTCCCTTGAGACCATGCAGGAAATCGTGGACTCGGGCTACTATATTTCCCTGGCTACCCTTGTCTGTTTTTCCGAACATCACCAGGCCCTTGCAGCTGAGGTACCCCTTGAAAACCTGCTCCTGGAAACCGACAGTCCTTTCCTTTCCCCACGAAAAGGCAGAAACGAGCCTGCGTATATAGTGGATTCGATCCCTGTTATAGCGCAGCTTAAGGAAATGGAGCCTGCAGAAATTGCGAAAGCCGCCACTGAAAATGCACGCAGGGTTTTCGGCATCTGAGGTTTTAAAATAGTTTCTGAGAAAAAGTAAAGAAGAAGGGAAAAAGAGAAAACAGAAAGAGGAACAGAAGAGGAAGAAATATGGAAGTCCGATATATTTGCCCCACCGCCTATGATTCCAGTGTCTACCTTGTAAACGGGAAAGTCCTGATCGATGCGGGAATGAGCAGTGACCTGATCATCAGGGAGCTGGAAAAATCTATCAAGCTTACTGACCTTGAATTAATCGTCCTGACCCACTGCCATTATGACCACACTGCCGCAGCTGCAATAATTGCTGAGAAGAGTGGAGCAAAAGTTGGAATCCACAGGGCAGACCTTGAAGGCGTAAACGACGAGTATCTAAGTGTTTCAGTGCTCTTCGGAGACCGCGCTCCGGCTGTAAGACCAACAGTCATCTATGAGGAAGGGGACAAAATTCCCATAGGAAACGGGGAATACCTCGAAGTCATCCACACTCCGGGCCATTCAAAAGGGAGCATCTGCCTCTATGAACCCGTCTCAAAAAACCTCTTTTCAGGAGACACCGTCTTTCCAGGCGGAGGTTTTGGAAGAATGGACTTTGAAGGTTCAGAGCCTGACAAAATGCTTGGTTCCGTAGAAAAACTCACAAAACTCGATGTAAAAAACCTGTACTCAGGGCATGGAGCCCCGAATGACAGGGACGGGAACAAACAGATCCTGGCTTCTTATACAATGCTAAAGATGATGATGGGAGTCTGAAGGCAGCGAATAAGAAAAAGAGATTAAAAGACTGGAAGAAAAAGATTAAAAGACTGGAAGTCCGGAAGCAAATTATGGAAAAAGATACAGCAGTCCCGAGAGGAAATAAAAAATTCAACCTGGAAAAAACAGATAAAGAAAAGGAGAAAAAACCGGATAGAGAAAGGTCCGCCAGAAAAACCAGTTTTTTTGTTCCAAAAAAAGTAGAAACCGGAAAAGAAATAAAATCCGGGACTCGGACCTCAATAAAATCCGAAAGGACAGTTCCTGAAACCTCAGCGGGAAAAGGGAAAAAATCCGAATCGAGGCCTGAAACTAAAACCGAAAAGAAGGAAAAAAAGCAGAAAAAAAGCTTTTATCCAGCTCTCCCTGTATCAAAGTTTCTCCCAATGAGCCCTGAAGAAGTAAAAGCTCGCGGCTGGAAGGAACTTGACATCATTCTGATTACAGGAGACGCCTATGTGGACCATTCCAGTTTCGGGACTGCAATAATAGGAAGGGTCCTTGAAGATGCCGGCTTCAGGGTAGGAATAATTGCCCAGCCAAAATGGGATAATCCCGAGGATTTCAAGAAACTTGGAAAGCCCAGACTCTTTTTTTCCGTAAGCGCAGGAAACACTGACTCAATGGTCAGCAACCTGACTCCGGGCCTTAAGCCGCGAGATAAGGACGCATATTCTCCTGGAGGAGAAACAGGGCTTCGCCCGAACCGCGCCGTGATTATTTATTCAAACCGGATAAAAGAAGCCTTTCCCGAGGTGCCGATAGTGCTCGGAGGAATTGAAGCTTCCCTGCGGCGCTTTGCTCATTACGATTATCTTTCGGACAAAGTAAGGCAGTCAATTCTGGCCGACGCCCCTGCAGACCTCGTTGTCTACGGCATGGGAGAACTCCAGATTGTAGAAATTGCAAAGCGCCTTCAAGCCGGGGAAGACATCAGGGAGATCAGAGACATCCCCGGCACGGTCTGGAAGATGGAAGTCAAAGCCTGGAAAGAACTCAAAAAGGGCAAAAAGACCGCTAAAGAACAGAATGGACAGGAACAGGACAAACGGGAACAAAAAGGGGAGAGAGAATCAATAAGTACAGCCGAGGGAATGGCTCGGGATGTAGCTGAAGGTGTAGCTGAGAGCTCAGGCGAATTTTTCAAAGAATACATAGAAATTCCTTCTTTTTCCGAAGTTTCTCAGGACAAAGCAGACTTTGCAAATGCTTTCCGCAAATACTTCATGGAACAGAACCCGGTCACCGGAAAAGGTGTTGTCCAGCCTCACCCGAAAACCGTTATTGTGCAGAACAGGCCCATGCGCCCTCTGACAGAAGCGGAACTTGACCATGTATATGAGCTGCCGTTTACAGGCGAAGCTCACCCATTCTACCCCGAGCCCATCCCTGCCCTTGAGATGGTAAAATTCTCCCTGACAACGCACAGAGGCTGTTTCGGAGGCTGTGCCTTTTGCGCCATCACCCAGCATCAGGGGCGCATGATCGCAAGCCGCAGCATCGAGTCCGTCCTCAGGGAAGCAAAGAAGCTTACGGAAAAACCGGACTTCAAGGGCATAATCAACGGCGTCGGCGGACCCACTGCCAACATGTACGCCATGGGCTGCAAAAGCTGGGAGAAAAAAGGGGCCTGCCTGGATAAAGCCTGCCTCTACCCTGTCTCTTATACACATCTGACGCTGCCGACGAAT
>NZ_JJQY01000072.1:0-4097 GCF_000979295.1 Methanosarcina sp. 1.H.T.1A.1
TGGCAAACATAAAAGCAAAGGTCTTGATCTCAATAGTTTACTAATCGGTTTGTTAAGCTACAAATTGACTGAGAATTTTAGTATCAAAGAAGCTGGCAATTGGTTAAATCAGGAAGAAATTCTCGAGGTCTTAAATCTTGAAAAGTTTCATGAAAGAGTTCTTTACAGAACTCTTGAACTCTTAGGACGTAACAGAGAGGAAATCCTTTCTGACATTCTAGAGTCCCTGTTTTCTGTATATGGTTTTGAAGAAACGAATATAAATCTGGATTGGACGAGTATAGTCCTTTACGGAACTAAATTCAATCTTGGTAAATACGGATATAGCAGAGATCACAGGCCTGATAAGCTACAGATAACAGTTGGAATAAGTGAATTAGCTGACCCCATTAACATTCCTATTGGAGTTACAGTGAATAAAGGAAACGTTCTTGATCTTGAGCACTTTTCTGACACTTATAACCAGGTAAAAAGTAAACTCAAAAAAGGCTCTCTTATTGTTTTTGATAAAGGTGCTAATACTACAGAGAATATCAAGATTATACAGGGAGATGAGATGGAGTATCTCACTTCCATGAAACTGAATACAAGTGACGACAAAATAATTGAGAAATTTGATCTGGAAAAAGCCGAACTGATAGATTCCAAAAAAGGTATATATGGGATAAAAATAGTCAAGCCTAGCAGCATTAAATATTTCTATTTCTCTGAAGCTCTACAGAAAAGGCAGTTAGAATCAAAAGCAAGAGCTGTTATGAGGAAATTAAAGGAAGCAAAAGAGATTCAGAAGGCTATCGTAAACAAGAAAAAGCTTCCTAAGAAGTTCAGAATTAATAACGAGTTAATTGAGATTGATTACTCTTTTAGGACTAAGCTCGAAGAGCTTAGTGATGAAGAAGCTATAGAACTCTTAAAAGCTTCACTGATTAATGGAAGAGAAGGATTTTTCTGCCTTAAATCAAACAGGCATTTGACACTTGAAAAGGCATTGAAAATATACCGAAAAAAGGATTCCATTGAAAAAATATTCCACTCGTTAAAAAACGAAATTCAGATTAAGCCGTTGAGAGTATGGTCGGATGATAGCATTTATGGAGCTATTATTTTAGGATTTATTGCCCAGTTATTCATATCGCTGATGCGATATGAATTTGAGGACCTGAAACGCAGGTCAACAAAATTTATCATAAAAAGCTTGAAGAATTTGACACTTACAATCAACTTCATGAAAAATGGAATCAAAAATTATATTTTTGCGAATTTTGACCAGATCAATAGCTTGATTGTAACAAAAATGAGTGAAATTACATAGGATATATAACAAATTTTTATAAATTTATAGAACCTGTCAAGTCCAATCGGACCAAAAAAGAAGGAAAATATTCAGTACCAATTAGTGGGTACTGTCAAACTGAGGTTTTATTTTTGATTTGTGGCTTTTATTATTGATTTCCTGCTCCAACATCTTATTTGTTTTAATTACTTTTACATCTGTTCTTCTCACGGCAAAGAATAAATGTTTAAGTTGATTGCGCGGAACATTCTTCAAAAATTACCTCTCATAAATCTCAGAGGTTTTACTAATTGCACTATTTTTTTTCATAATTTTTAATAACACGCCGTTTCATGCCGATTAATCTTCAAACACAAATTTCAACAGTTCTTGCCATATGTCCTCCAGTGTCTAAATAAATTTACAAACTCTGCGCAAATACTTTTATAATATAATGAGCTAATTTACAATGATGACTATAGAAATTTAATTAGGGTATTAAACCTAATTTATTCATAATGTCCACTCGGGGGGAATTTGTGTATAGTGGAAATAAATTGCCATTTAAGCAGGGGAATTAACTCTGAATCCAGTATTCTCCCCCTCATTTAATAACGGTTATTAGCCTCGGAGCTGATACTTCTGCCAGGGCTTATTCTATAGTCTTGAACATTTGGTGAGTGGATACTATTGAACAATCTTGTCGGAGGGTTCTTTCAAAAGACAAAATAAATTTATCAAAAAACAGCTCAACTGGCTATAAATTTATAGAAACTACCCGGCGAATCTGAGTGAACTTCTACCTTACAAACATATCAACCAATTGTATTATGATCGACCCCAGGTGATAGCAATGCTAAAGCGAAAATTGGGAGTCCTCTTCCTTATAGGGTGCTTTATATTTTCAAGTGTTCCTATGGTTTCATGCCGGACTTCTGCACCTATTATTTATGTTGCGGGAGATGGGAGTGGGGACTTTAACTGTGATGGAAAAGACGACCATGTACAGATAAACCAGGCCCTTAAATTCGTGGCAGAAAACTCTGCTTATACAACTGTCCACCTCAAAGGACCTTTTACATATGTTATTGACAATACCCTTCTGATCGGAAGCAACACTATTCTTGAAGGAGACTCAAATGCTGTGATCAAGCTGGTTGATCATGCAGGCTGGACTACTATGAAACCCCTTATCCAGCAGATGAGCAGTTCAGGGAATAACAATATTACGATAAGAGGTTTCGAAGTTGATGTAAATCATGATGGTAATGCTGAGCTTGCCAAGGGTAAAGGCTACTACAATGTGATTTATTTCCTTTACACCAGCAATGTAGCAGTCCATGATATGTATATGCATGATGGACACGGTGACGGGCTCAGGATAAAATACGGTAGTAATATCCAGTTTTATAACAACACGATTTATAAACTCGGACATGACGGCCTTTTTGCAATTGAGTGCAGTAATGTAGAGGCCTGGAACAACAAAATAACCTGCAGGACTAATAGTGCTCTGAGGGTATGGAACTCAAAGAATGTAAAGTTCCATGATAACTTCATTGATTCATTTTATCACTGGAGCGCAGGCGGCCCGGGTATTCAGGTTGAGAGATCCAAAGGTGACATGAATAATGTCGAAATCTACGATAATGTAATTACGAACACCTACGGACCAGGCATCTGGCTTATCGGGACCGCCGGAGCATACGATAAAAGTTTATCAAGCGTATATATTCACCACAATATCTTCTATGATTCCGGAACCAATCCGAGCATCGAGTGGGTTGGTGGGGTTTTAGGCAGTGGATTTCATAATGTCCTGATTGAAAATAACGTCTTTGATGGAGTTCATAACGCGGCGGTTGTAAATATGTATTCAACTGACACCAACGCCGGACCCTCAGGAACAGGATTCACGACAACAGTCCGTAATAACGTAATAGTAAACACCCAGCCACGCACGAAAAACGCTGCAGGAACAGGATATGGTGTGATTAATCGCCTTACCAGCTCCCACAAAATTGTGCTGGAAAATAACTGTCTCTACAGCAACACAGCCGGGAACTATAAAAATGTTAACTCAGCAACAGATATCTATGTAGATCCTCTTTTCGTGAATAGTAACAGTGGGGATTACCATCTCAAATCAGTAGCAGGTCGCTGGAATGGGGAAACCTGGGTAAAAGATAGCACAAGTTCTCCATGCATTGATGCAGGTTATTCCTCCTCTGATTACTCAAATGAGCCTGATGACAATGGAAACCGGATCAACATAGGGGCATTCGGGAACACAAAGTATGCTTCAAAATCAGGAACACCAATAGTAGATAATCAGGCCCCTGTGATAAATTCCATCCCGGATGTTAATGTCGAAGCTGGAAAAAGCCTTACCTTTACAGTAAGCGCCTCAGATGCAGACGGAGACAGCCTCGCATACTCTGCTTCAGGCACTCCCTCTGGTGCTACTTTTGACAGCAAATCAGGGGTTTTCAGCTGGACTCCGGTTGCCGGACAGGAGGGGACGTACAGCGTAACCTTTGAGGTAAGCGATGGAAAACTACAGGATTCGGCTACAGCAGCTATAAGTGTTGTCAATCATAATCAGGCCCCTGTGATAAATTCCATCCCGGATGTTAGTGTCGAAGCTGGAAAAAGCCTTACCTTTACAGTAAGCGCCTCAGATGCAGACGGAGATAGCCTCGCATACTCTGCTTCAGGCACTCCTTCAGGTGCTACTTTTGACAGCAAATCAGGGGTTTTCAGCTGGACTCCGGTTGCCGGACAGGAGGGGACATACAGCTTAACCTTTGAGGTAAGCGATGGA
>NZ_JJQY01000061.1:0-3990 GCF_000979295.1 Methanosarcina sp. 1.H.T.1A.1
GACGGCATACGAGATAGGAGTCCGTCTCGTGGGCTCGGAGATGTGTATAAGAGACAGGGCTACAACCCCTCACCGGATTTCAGCAGGCAGCTGCCTGGTCCTTGCTGATGCGCTCATGCGGGGAGAGGTTAAAAACGCTTTTGCCCTTGTTCGCCCGCCAGGTCACCATGCAATGACAGTCGCCCACGGAAACCGCGGCTTTTGCAATATAAATAATGAAGCAATCCTTGTTGAGTACCTGAGAAAGAAGTATGGAATCCGCAGGATTGCAATCGTGGATACTGATGTCCATCACGGGGACGGGACACAGGAGATTTTTTACAACGACCCGGATGTGCTTTTTATCTCCTTCCATCAGGACGGGAGGACACTCTATCCTGGATCGGGCTTCATGAACGAACTCGGAGGCCCGAGAGCCCTTGGCAGGACAATCAACATACCTCTGCCGCCGGGTACTCCGGATGAGGGCATTCTCTACGTGCTCGATGCCCTGGTGCTGCCCATTCTCAAGGACTTCAGGCCTGAACTTGTCCTCAATTCTGCAGGACAGGACAACCATTATACTGATCCGCTTGCAAACATGCGCTTTTCTGCACAGGGATATGCTAAACTGAACGAGAAACTTGCCCCTGACATGGCAGTGCTTGAAGGAGGCTATGCTATCCAGAGCGCGCTTCCCTATGTTAATACGGGAATTATCCTTGCAATGGCCGGGCTTGACTACTCCTGCGTAAAGGAACCCGATTTCAAGCCCGGGATGTTTGTCCAGGCTGCAAGAGACAGGCAAATCCTTAAGGAAGTTGTTGCAACCCAGCTCGAAAATTGGAAAAACCGGGAAAGGCTTGTAGAAGCAGAAGTGGCAAAACACGGAGACTTTTACCGCCGGAAAAAACAGATCTTCTATGATACTGATATGATCCAGGAATTCCAGGAAGAAACAGTCAGGATGTGCCCTGACTGCCAGGGTTATGTAACCATAGATTCCCATGCCCACAGGAGCATAAACGATATCAGGATCTTCGGGGTTTCGGTCCCCATCTATGCCTGTGCCAGCTGCCAGGCTGAAGCCCGGGAAGAATACAGGAAGAGGCTCAATTATCCGGAATACGAATACGTTTACCTTCAGGATAAGAAAGCAGACGAATACAGAGCATACAATACCAGGACAAAACAGGAGACCGTTTACTGAAAGGCTCTGTTTTGAGAAGCCTGAGAGGTTTTGAGAGTGGGAAATCATTTCTTGAGGGACTATACAGGCTCTGGTCCCCATCTTCCATCTTTATATTACCCCGGCGGAATTCGGGGACGTCGGAGCTCCTCTCCCCATTTTTAATATATCCATTTTACTCTTCATCTTCTTCATCTTCATTATCTTCATTATCTTCATTATCTTCATTATCTTCTTTATTTTCTTCAGTCTCTCAGTTTTTTTACATGTAGCTTTTCCTTTGAGTTGATTTACTTATTTCCTTTTCTTATATAGTGTTCTGTGTGGGGTGTATCTAAAATATTTTAGCTAATATTTTACTTTTTCAGTGAAAACATTAGAAATATATTAATCTTTCTCTATGAAATAAAAATTAATATGTTATCCCTAAATGCTAATTCAAAAGTCAAAAAATATTATTTCTCTAGCTGGAAAGCTTACAGCCATCATAAGAATTATATTTTAACTTCAATAATTAATCACAGTTGCCTGTAGTCAGCGTTAAATGACAGGGTAAGTATCCTGGAAAATAATATCTGAGACAGTTTAAAGAAGGGGTGCAAAATTGATCCCACTAAATACAGATATGTTTTGTCATAGTCTCCTTATTATATTCCTCTTTACAAATATTATTTCTGACCAATATGTTTATATTGTACATATCTTTAATCCCTAATTAATTGAAGGAAGTGTAATTGCAAATTTCTTCTATTTTTATGGAGGAATGAGAATAAACATATTAAGAATTTTAATGCTAACCACTCTCATAATCACATTAAGCTCCTGTATCGGGGCAGCGGATGATATTCATGCCAATTCTACGAATTCTATACAGGCCGCAGTGAACAGTGCAAATTCAGGCGATGTAATTATCGTTGAACCCGGAACTTATTCAGAAAATATTTTAATCAGTAATCTTAAAACTGATCTGGTAATCAGGTCAGAATCCGGGGACCCTGCGGACACGATTATTACAGCTAAAGACTCAAACGTATCTGTAATCACTATACAGGACAGCTCTTACGTAACAATTAAAGGGCTTAAGATAACCGGTGCAGGAACTGACAAGGCAGGCGTCTATCTGCTAAGAAGTACTAACTGTATAATTGAGAACAACGTATTACACAACGACGCCCTTGGTGTATTTCTTAAGGCTTCCCCTAATAACGTGGTCCGCAATAATATAGCCAGCAAGGACCTCCATATAGGCGAAGGCCGAGGGTTCAACATTGAACAATCCGATTACACCAATATTTCGGGCAATACGGTTTCAAACCAGAAGTTTGGAATTTACCTAATTGAATCCAATAAGAATAATATTTCAGGAAACATTATAAGTAAAAGTACTAACGACAGCATAACTGTGGTAAATTCAATCAGTAACGTCATCGTAAACAATACTGCGAAATCAAATGCGAGATATGGAATTTATCTTTCAGATTCAAGTGATAATAGTCTGAGAGGCAATCCAGTATCCAACGGTATTAACGGAATTTACTTGGTGAAGTCCCCTGGAAACAAAATCTCGGACAACAACGTAGATTTCGGCATTCAACATGATATTATGCTGGACAACTCCAGTGATAATATCCTGACCAATAATACAATTTCAAGCAGCCCATACGGGATAGCTGTTAGGTATTCCAATAACAACAACCTGACTGGCAATAATGCATATAACAATTCTCAGGGTTTATACATAACGCTAACATCCAGCAATAATAAGCTTTCAGGCAATAAGGCAAATTCAAACAGCGGTACTGGTATCAGTCTTTATAGAGTAAGTGATAATATTCTGGAAAGCAATGAAGCAAATTCGAACACCAACGATGGAATCGTTGTGGATAATTCAAGCAATAATGAGGTGTTCAACAACAGCGTATCCCAAAACAACAGAGGTATTTACTTAAGCTCGTCATCCAGTGGGAACACACTTTCAGGTAATAAGGCAAATTCTAACAGCGGTAATGGTATTGTTCTTGATAATGTCGGCAGCAATAACAACATTACCAGCAATACTGCAAGTTCAAATGTTAATTATGGCATTTACTTTACGAATTCAAACAACACCTACCTGCTCAACAATATAGCTTCGGGCAATTCCAAAGGTATCTACATAATTACTTCAAATGAGAACGTGGTTTCTAATAATACGGTCTCTGATAACAATGCAGAAGGGATAATGCTTTCGTCTTCTAACAATAACAAGCTTTCAAGAAACACGGCTTATAACGACAGCTATGGAATTTCTTTTAGTTCCTCTCGAAGCAACGAGGTCTCAAGCAACAAGGTCACTTTTAGCAGAAATTACGGCTTATTTTTGTGTTCCCAGAGCACTGGTAACCAGATTTTCAACAATTACTTGAATAATACATTTAACACAGATAATAAAAACACCGGAGGTATCTGGAACACAACAAAAGCTCCAGGTGCAAGCATTGTGGGCGGGTCCTATATTGGAGGTAATTACTGGGCAACTCCCCTCGGAACAGGTTTCTCCCAACTAAATGCAAATAATGATCCAGATGGAGACGGCATTATTAATTCAAAATATGATGGAGATAACTTAGTAGACTACTATCCGCTTGTAGCTGTCTCCGCACCAGAGCCGGCGTTTCCTGTAGCAGACTTTACTGCCAATCCTACCAGCGGCTCTGCTCCCCTTTTAGTCTCCTTTACTGACCGTTCACAGAACGCAACATCGAGAAGCTGGAACTTTGGAGACGGAGCTACTTCAACCGATACGAATCCAACGCATTCTTATTCCCTGGCAGGAAACTATA
>NZ_JJQY01000007.1:0-3578 GCF_000979295.1 Methanosarcina sp. 1.H.T.1A.1
TTATTAAGTTATAAAGTTATATTTACTACTGTGCGAGGCTGCGCTTTCATCCCCCACCTGTCGGCTGATGCCTCCGAGGAAGGGGACTTTCCGCTGTGCCTCTGCGCTCCCAAGTAAAAAAATCAGTTAAAAAAGTAAAATTTAAAAGGTTAATTAAAAATAGGAAAATTAACCTTCTAAATTAAATATTTTTACCTATAAGGTCATTCAGGTCAAGTTCAAACCCTACAACGGCGTATCCGAGCGCGAAGTTGTTTATTACTTCGGGGTGGAGTTCTCCAAAGACTCCGAGCTTTTTGCCATTGACATAAACATCTGCCCGCCTGCCTTCAAGAAAAGCCGGGTCTTCGGACTCTTTTACCTCGTAGGGAAGCAGCATTTCTCTCATGAGGGCATCTACAACCTCATAGATCTCGGTGAAGTTTGCCTGCGGGTGGATCGAGACTGCAGCTACGTGTTGACCGGTTGTTTCGTTGCTTACTACTTCTCCGAACTCGAAGATTTTCTGCGGGAGTTCCCTGTGCTGGTTTAAGGCAAGGATTTCAAGAAGGTTAGGAAGCACGGTTGTCCTGAGCATTGTCTGGTCTTCGCTGATCGGGTGGAGCACGTGGGTAACGTCCTCGGTCTTTTGCCTGCGCATGTTTTCAAAGTTGACCTTTTCGCTGGTAAGCGTAAAAGGCATAACCTCATAATATCCAAGCCCGACAATTATTTCGTTTACCGAAGCCCGCATCAGGGAAATCGGGTGGGACTTGCCTGCGGTATAGGTCTCAGGGACCCTTACTTTGATATTCTCATAGCCGTAACCTTTGGCAATGTCCTCTACAAGGTCATAGTTGTGCAGGATGTCTGCCCTGTAAGCAGGCACCTTTACCTCAACGGTTTCCGCATCAAGGGCGCGTGCTCCAAAGCGCATCCGCTCAAGCTGTTTTACGATCTCTTCAACTGAGAGTTCCATGCCTATCAGGGATTTTACTTCGCCTGTGGTAAGCAGCCGGGTTTTGGGCTCAAGGTCAGGCAGGACAAATTCTTCGCCCCCGGGGCGGATTAGCCTTACGAACTCGATCTGCCCTCCTCTTTCTGCAAGGGCTGTAACAACAATATTCAAAGCCGTGTATACAGCTCCCCCGAGGCCTGTAACATCAATGAAAAGGTCGGTTGTGCTTTCGGTCACGGACGTAAGTGTACCGTTGATGATGGGCGGGAAGGACAGCACATTGTCATTTGCGTCCAGGATGATCGGGTATTTGTCAAAACCCCTTACGAGATGGGCAAACCTTGTGCCTTTCGGGTGCTTATCCAGGATTTCCGTCATGCTCATCTTTTCAGTGTAATCGAGAGGCACGAACTCGAATCCGGGATCTACTGCCATATAGCGGAAAGGAGCCTTCACATTTTTAAGGTCATGGACCCCGATGGAAACTTTTTTCCTGTTTCTCCCAAGGCCCCAGTGCAGGTCTTCCTGCAGGTCCATGAGGGACTTGATGGAAGAGGATGTAAACTTTACTCCCCTTACAACCGCACACCCGAGGAAGGGCCTGATCTTCAGGATATCCTCACTGACAGATATGGATACCTCGTAAGGCTTTATCTCATATTCGGGAAGCCCGGTCTCAAGGTCCAGAAAACCCCGCATTGCCCTGGATGCCCCTTCCACGCTGTAAAGGTCAGGCCTGTCAGGGAAGAACTCGATATCGACGTACTCGTCTTCAATCCTTTCGATATCGGCCCCTATCATGGGCACCCTTTTTATGATGGTTTCCTTATCTATTCCTGTGAGTTTCTCAAGGTCTTCATAATGCAAGGTGATTACTGGCATGGGGAATTCATCTCATCTGTTGCTAGCTAACTTAACCCCAAACATACTCAACTTTAGATTTAATGCTTTTGTTTTACGGGGTGTTTGAAAGGTCTCAGAGTAAACAGTATCTCCGAAGTCTCAGAGTAAACAGTATCTCCTAATGTTATATGGCTTTTGCATGCAGCAAGCTAATTTTAATGAAAAAAGTAGAATTATTCCCATATTTTGCGGGGTCACTATCAATGGCTCCCTGTTGAAATAGCTCCCTGTTGATCCTGCTGATGTACGGAAAGAGACCCGGCCTCAGGAGATTTTGAGAAATATTCGGGCAGAGAGCTGGTGAAAAACAAAAGCTTTTTTTTCAGATTGTGCATGTGTATGGGAGATGTGCAACAATCCCATTTCAACTAAGAACGAGAAAAGCAAGAACGAGAAAAACAAGAACGATAAAAGCAAGAGTGGTAAAGGCAGAGTGGTTGTTTCCTGGACCGGAGGAAAGGACGGTTGCCTTGCATGTTACGGGGCAATCTCGGAAGGTTTTGAGGTCTCCCACCTCCTGAACTTCAGAGAAATCCAGAGGCGCGGTTCCCATGACATCAATCCTGACCTGCTTTATGCACAGGCTGAAGCTCTTGGAATTCCCCTTATCCATAAGGACTTTATTTCATATGAACAGGAATTCAAAAAAGTGGTCCGTGATTTAAGGGACAACGGAGAGAAAATAGACGGGGCGGTTTTCGGGCATATCGAGACGCATAAGAACCTTGTAGACAGGATCTGCGGGGAACTGGACCTTGAGTTAATAATGCCGCTCTGGCAGAGAAATTCCGAACAGATCATAAATGGCCTCATAGATTTGGGGTTTGAGGTGATCCTGCTCAGCGTCAAAGCCGGGTTGTTAGGGAAAGAGTGGCTGGGCCGAAAGATCGATGAAAATTTTATATGCGACCTGAAAAAGCACAATCCTTCAATCGATCCCTGCGGTGAAAACGGGGAGTTCCATACTTTTGTTATCGACGGCCCGCTGTTCAAAAACAAAATAAAGGTCATGGAGAGTGAAATGGTCTTGAGGGAAGGCTACTGGTTCCTGGAGATCTCAAAGTTCGAGGCCGAGAATTTCAATCCACACACCCGTTAAGGGTGCGACTATATTGTTTTTCGTATTGATTCTTTACTATATACCATTTCAATCCACACACCCTTGTGGGCGTGACTATATTATCAATGTTTATTCTGGAACTTATAATATTTCAATCTACACACCGTGAAGGGTGCGACCTTCTTAAGAATCATGGTATTATGATGCGGGCTATGCATTTCAATCCACACACCCGCGAAGGGTGCGACCTGATCAGAAGGACCCTTCCTGACCTGAGGTTCTTATTTCAATCCACACACCCGCGAAGGGTGCGACGTTTTTCAAGTGACAGCTCTTCAAACTCCACAGTCACTATTTCAATCCACACACCCGTGAAGGGTGCGACTTTTTGGAGTTTCTTTCACGCACATTTCACAATTTCAATCCACACACCCGCGAAGGGTGCGACCTCCCGTATCCCTTCGCAGAATCGGACGTGTAATAGATTTCAATCCACACACCCGCGAAGGGTGCGACTGGTTGATCTTGTACCCAAAAATGCAGGTAAATTTATTTCAATCCACACACCCGCGAAGGGTGCGACAGGGACTTCTGCAAGTTTGAAAATGACGACATAGGGATTTCAATCCACACACCCGCGAAGGGTGC
This sequence comes from Methanosarcina sp. 1.H.T.1A.1, assembly GCF_000979295.1. Lineage (NCBI taxonomy): Archaea > Methanobacteriati > Methanobacteriota > Methanomicrobia > Methanosarcinales > Methanosarcinaceae > Methanosarcina > Methanosarcina sp. 1.H.T.1A.1. Next base: position 3,549 of record NZ_JJQY01000007.1, read on the forward strand.
GACAGGGACTTCTGCAAGTTTGAAAATGAC
>NZ_JJQY01000080.1:0-6363 GCF_000979295.1 Methanosarcina sp. 1.H.T.1A.1
ATTTCGCGATAGATGTTGAAACATCTATCACCCAGAATTAACCGAACCGACAAATCCTCGTCAGACAGAAAAATAACTCCTGTCTCCATTAAAAGATGAAAGAGATTTTGAATTTCAACCCACACATTTGAGCTGTGTGAGGGATACATACAAGACGTGTCTTGTATATAAGCTTTTCCCTTCAAAGAAGGGTGAACAAATTTGAAAGAGGAAAATTGGATGGTTAAAAGATTTCAAAAGAGTTGGACTTTTGAATCCTTACCGTCGTCCGTTTTTAGTAGCGATTGTTTGTAAAAACAATCCCTTCAGGCATCTCTTATTCCGTTTTTTAGATTCGTTTTTAGATACCTGTTCCGTTTTTCAAATTCCGTTTTTCACCTTCGGGATGTCTTGTGACGCCCGAGAAGCAACCCTAGAATGGAGCATCTACTATAAATAGTGTTCGATCGAAAACTCAAAGAAGTAAAGTTCAACTAAATATTTAAACATCTACATGATGTTTATATACCAGAAGTGTACATTCAACTTGATGATTACTATGGATGTACACACTGAAAGAAGGGATCGATTTTTACATCGAACCCATGCAGAATAAAAAAGTAACTATTTTTGACACAACACTGCGTGACGGAGAACAAACCCCGGGCGTATCCCTGACTTCGACCCAGAAGCTGGAAATTGCTCATCAACTCGACAAACTCGGGGTAGACATAATAGAAGCCGGATTTCCCATATCTTCAGAAGGAGATAAAGAATCCGTAAAATCGATTTCTAATGCAGGGCTTGATACCATAGTATGTGGGCTTGCTCGTGTACTAAAAAAAGATATCGATGCCTGTTTTGAAAGTGATGTTGGCCTTGTGCACACCTTCGTCCCGACCTCGGATGTACAGAGGATATATACCATTAAAAAGAGCCAGGAAGAAGTAATTCAACTGGCTGTGGAAGCTGTCCAGTACATCAAAGACCACGGACTGAAGTGCATGTTTTCTGCAATGGATGCCACCAGAACCGACCCTGCATATCTCATAGAGGTTTTCAAGGCGGTCCAGGAGGCAGGATGCGATATCATTAACGTGCCAGACATGGTAGGAATCATGGTTCCATCTGCAAGGTACAGACAAATAAAGACATTGCAGCTGAAAATCAGAAGAAAATGGTGATCAATTAAATACCCACATTTGACCAATTGTTTATCTATTCTTACCACCAAAGCAATATTAATGGCCCTCATGTTCGTATAAATTCCAAAAGAATATCTTTCAACATTTAATCGTCAATTACAGACCCAGCTTTACAACGAACTCATGCACGATTATTCATTTCCTCGTGCTATCTGCAGATCATTATCTGAACTTTTCCTTTCTTATTTTGACCTTATATTTCAGCAGCCAGCGCAAAGAAGGCCAGATTATCTTTCATGCAGTTTCTAAAGACATTCCTCCTGGCATACCAGTAGATGAAATGAATCTGGTTCCCATAAAAATCACTATCTATGGCTCTGATGACTGTACGGTCAAAGATCAGCAGGAGTTGTTAGATAAAAGGATCAAACGCATCAGTAGTGAAACATATGCTCAGGGTGCCCTAATTACCCAGGCTGACATAGCAATCCTTCTTGAAGAGAGCACAAAGACAATTTCACAGCATATAACATCGCTGGAAAAGAAGGGAGAACTGGTGCCAACTAGAGGAAAAATGGAAGGACATAGGTCCTGGGATAAGCCACAAGAAAAAAAAATTCTGGAGCTTTACCTCAAAGGTTATGAATATACTGAGATCAAAAGAAAGACAAAACATAGTTGCGAATCCATCATGCGCTATGGGAAGGACTTTGAAAGAATACCGATACTGACGGAGGACGGATTTGATGATGAATACCTCAGGATTATAACAGGCATCTCAGAAAAAACAATTAGGGAATACAAGGAATTGATCAAACCTATTCTACTGAGGAATAGCAAGAGCGTTTAGACCAGCTTCACAGCATTTTTGGAAAAAGAAATCAACAGAAAAAACGAGGAAACAATTCTAAAGACGGACTCAGGGAGATGGAACACATGAAAGTCCCTTCAACGATCGAAACAAAGGTAACAAACTCCCTGAAAGGTTCGATCCTTGATCTTATACAGAAAGATTACCAGTTTATAGCCTGGTGACAAAATACAGGAAATTTTTGCCAGTGATCTCGTGGAAGTTATGAGGAAATTTTATCGTGATCCAGGGAAACTGGAAGTGGGATAAATTCTATGGTATGGAGTGAAGGCTTTGGGGAAGCCGAACTACGGTAAAAACAGTAAGAAAACACCGTTGACACCTATTGTTTTGACCCGGATTTCCAAAGAGGATCTGGAGATGAAGAAGGCAGGTTATTCTAAGGAGATTATGAAAACAAAAATAGGAGGCCCTTCAAAGAGGCATATGAACAGGGAGCACTACTTACGCATTCTGAGATGGCATATCTGCTCAATGTTTCTACAGGTGCTCAATGTTTCTACAGGTACTGTGAGCAAGCAGGCAAAATAGTATATGCAAAGAACAGGGGAGATACTGCCAACAAGAGGGATTATCCAGGACATTGGAAGAGCAATAACTCACAAGAGGATTATCCTCAGGTTATATAGGAAGGGAATCAAACTTCAGATATTGTAAGAATGACAAATCACACGGAAGAAGCATGTGACAGGTACATTAAAGCATATAAGAAAGTAGAAAAACTAAGCAAAAAGATGAAAATTGAGGAAATAGCACAAATTCTGGGAATGGGAAAGTCCCTGGTAGAAGAATATAGAAGAATTTTAAATGAGGAGGAATGACTGATGGGTGAAACAAACTATGGTAGGTCTGGATGCCTATCGGTCAATTGGGAGTTTAGTAAAAATCAATTATCAGAAAAACGATTTCAGAAAAACAATTCAAAAAACAATTTCAGAAAAACATATTTAGAAAAAACAATATTCAGAATAGATTTGAAGTAGTATAGGGTGAGTTTGGCAGCGATCCAGAGTTCCCGAAGGCTCGCACACTTCAGTACAGTAAGGAACGTGGGCAGGCTTATCTTCTGTGTTCGGAAAGGGTACAGGAGTTGCCCTGCCGCTATGGCCGCCAAGCTCGACCTTATAAATGGGATAGGAAGAAGTCATGTATAGGTGTGCTGCATATTGAATTTCGCCTGGACCTGAATTAGGTGAAAGGAACGGATAGTTAGTGAACGCGGACTGAACACCTCGTTGCCTTGGTGCTTACATCCCGTTTCTATCAAACCGGTCTTTTACCGGAATCCTTAAAGAGGTCTCTTTTTAGGTCAGATTTCGAGCTTAGATGCATTCAGCTCTTATTCCTTAGCGCGTAGCTGCCCGGCGATGCCTTGTCAGACAACCGGTACACCAGTGGCGCCGCTGCTTGGTTCCTCTCGTACTAAAAGCAGCTTACCCGCAGACCTCTGGCACCTCTAGTAGATAGTAACCGACCTGTCTCACGACGGTCTAAACCCAGCTCACGATCTCCTTTAATAGGCGAACAACCTCACCCTTGGCCGCTGCTGCACGGCCAGGATGGAAAGAACCGACATCGAGGTAGCAAGCTGCCGGGTCGATATGTACTCTTGCCGGCAACGACTCAATTATCCCCGGGGTAACTTTTCTGTCATTTTTGGCCCCCACCAAGGAGGCTCAAAAGTTCGCTAGAACCGACTTTCGTCTCGTCATCCACTGCTTTGCTGAATAACGTCAGGCTGACTTATACTCTTGCACTCTTCAGCGAGTTTCCGACCCGCTTGAGTCAACCATTGCGCGCCCTTGATATCTTTTCAAGGGCGTCCCGCCCCAGGCAAACTGCCCACCTATCGGGGTCCTCTTCGCAGAGTTAGGGTCGTAGTTCCAGAAGGGTAGTGTCCCAATTGCGACTCCACGGATGCTGGCGCACCCGCTTCGACGTCTCCTACCTACACTGTACATCCAGAACCACAACCCAACGACAGGCTGCAGTAAAGCTCCACGGGGTCTTCACTTCCCCCTAGAGGTCTCTAGACTGTGCACTAGAATGTAAGCTTCACCGGACTCCAGTTAGGGACAGTAGGGCTCTCATTGATCCATTCATGCAAGTCGCCAATTAAGCGACAAGGTACTACGCTACCTTAAGAGGGTCATAGTTACCCCCGCTGTTTACAGGCCCTTCTTCCCGTTGAACCGGGGTTTCAGGTACCTGCACTGAGCAGGATTCAGAGATTGTACTAGCCCTTACGGGTTTGCAATCTCCTATGTTGATATTAGACAGTTAGAGCCCCCTGGTCACTGCGACCTGCTGTCTACACAGCAGGCACTCCTTCTCCCGAAGTTACGGAGCTAATTTGCCGAATTCCCTTAACTGAATTACTCCGACACGCCTTAGCCTTTTCAGCTAGGGGCACCAGTGTCAGTTCTCGGTACGGACATTTAGCTGTCCTTTTCACGGGTTCCTGGGTGCAGCCAACTTACGCCATTACAGATTCGCCCGCTTCTCGCCATTACGGCTCTCCACAGGTTTCGCTGCTTAGACGGCGCGACGACGCCGCTCGGCCTGCCCGAAAACGTCAGACTTTAGTGCTAAATGGTACAGGAATATTAACCTGTTTCCCTTTTGGCGTACTCGAATTACGGTACGTCTTAGGACCGACTAACCCTCGGCTGACGATCATTGCCGAGGAAACCTGGCCCCTTCGGCGGCAGGGATTCTCACCCTGCTTTGCTGCTACTATTACCAGGATTTTCGTTTGTGAACGGTCCACAGGACTTTACAGCCCTGCTTCAGCCCGAACACAACGCCTTCCTACGAGATTACCTTGCGGTACTCCGTGGTATCGGTGGTCGACTTGAGCCCCGTCAATTTTCGGGGCCCCAAACCTCGACTGGTGAGCTGTTACGCACTCTTTGAAGGGTAGCTGCTTCTAAGCTAACCTTCCAGCTGTCTTGGGCTTGGGACGCCCTTTAGTGTTAACACTTAGTCGACACTTGGGGACCTTAACCACGGGCTGGGTTGTCTCCCTTACGGACTACAAGCTTACCCCAGTAGTCCGGACTCCGACTTTCTCAGATGACAGTGGGTTTGGAGTTTGACAGGCGGGCGAGGGATTTCTCCCCCGGAACCGCCAATCAGTGCTCTACTCCACCGACGATCTCCAGTCAGGTCATGCTACGACATGTTTCGGAAGGAACCAGCGGATGCCGGGTTAGATTAGCATTTCACTACGAGACGCAGGTCACACGAATGATTTGCAGATCAAAACCGCTTGCGGTCCTCCACGTAGCTTTCGCCACGCTTCAACCTGCCCACGCCTAGATCACCCGGCTTCGGGTCGTACCCCGGTGACTCCACGCACTTGTATACGTCGTGCCTCGCCCGAAGGCTGCGCACATGTTGCTTTCGCTTCGGCTGCCCAGATAAAAGGTTAGCCATCGCCACCAAGATACACTCCCTGGCCCGTTCTTCAAAACGTAAGATACGACACTGGCAGTGACATTCGTACTACATCCTCGCGAATGATTCCTTCATGTCAAAGATCCTTTCATGCCGTATCGTTCCATCACTATCAGGTTTCAGGCACTTTGCACCTCCCTTCTCGGGGTACTTTTCAGCGTTCGGTCACCCTACTATTTCGCTATCGGTCTCAAGTAGTATTTAGTTTTGGAGGTTGGTGCCCCCCAGATTCCCGCACGATATCCAACGCACGGTACTCAGGGACATGTTCCGGTTTATTGGCTTACACCTAAGTGACTGTCACACTCTATGGTCTGCCGTTCCAGGCAAGTTCGGTTTCGCCGCCAAACGTTTGAACAGCCCTACAACACCACATTTCCCCGAAGGGATTCGGTTTGAACTGTGCCGTGTTCACTCGCCGTTACTAGCGGCATCTCGTTTGATTTCTTTTCCAGCTCCTACTGAGATGTTTCAATTCGGAGCGTTCCCGATCATTACTGATCACTATGGAGAGGTCCCATTCGGAGATCCCGGGTTCATTGGATCCATGCACCTACCCCGGGCTTATCGCAGCTTGGCACGTCCTTCATCAGCTCTTGAGCCGAGCCATCCACCTGATAGCATAACTCCTGTTACACCTAACCAGGTCCAGTTAGCGTTCAATATACAGCACCTATACACGACTTCATGTGCCTGCGGTTCCGCGCAGGCTATCCATCCTTCCCCGATAAGCTACTTACCGGGTGCATTTGATGATTTATGAGATTAATGGGTTGAGGATTTGTTCGGTTTATCGGCATCTGGGTGATAGTGTTTTTATGCTTAGGAGGTGATCCAGCCGCAGATTCCCCTACGGCTACCTTGTTACGACTTAACCCCCCTTGCGAAATTCAGGTTCGAACACGGCAC
>NZ_JJQY01000116.1:0-3209 GCF_000979295.1 Methanosarcina sp. 1.H.T.1A.1
CCCACCGAGATCTACACCTCTCTATTCGTCGGCAGCGTCAGATGTGTATAAGAGACAGACCAAGGATCGATTCGGAAGCTCTTTCCGGATGGGGCATGAGGCCGAGAATGTTTCTTGAAGCGTTTACTATTCCTGCGATGTTTTCCAGGGAGCCGTTGGGATTGGCTTTATCCGTTGCTCTTCCTTTTTCGTCTACGTAACGGAAAACAACCTGTTCGTTTTCGTCAAGGTCTGCCAGGGTCTGTTCTTCAGCAAAGAACTTACCTTCCATGTGGGCGATGGGCATCCTTATAACCTCGCCTTTCCTGAACTTCGAGGTAAAGGGAGTATCAGTGGTCTCAACTCTGAGATTGGCCCCGTGGCACCTGAATTTTGGGTACTCGTTTGTGGTAAGAGCCCCTTCGAGAAGCCGGGCTTCGGTCAGCACCTGGAAACCATTGCAGATCCCGAGCACAGGTTTTCCTTCGGCTGCGATTTTTTTTACGGAATCCATAATCGGAGTTCGGGCTGCAATCGCCCCTGCTCTGAGGTAATCTCCGTAGGAAAAGCCGCCCGGAACAACGACTCCGTCAAAGCCGGTCAGGTTTTCGTCTTTGTACCAGACAGTTTCGGCATCCACACCAACCACGTCTTTAAGGACATGAAGTACGTCCATGTCGCAGTTTGTGCCTCCGAACTGAATAATGGCAATCTTCATTTTTTTCCCTCAACCTTACTTTAGTATTTTCAAAAAATTTAGCCTTCTGGATTTTATTCTTCAATCCCTTTATTCCTGCAGGGAGCCCTCAGTTAAGTTCCTTGAGCTTTATAGTGTAGTTGTGGATGAGTGGGTTTGCAATAAGCTTCTGGCACATCTCATCAACCTTCTGCTCCGCAACTTCTGCAGATTCGGCTTCGAGCACTATTTCATACAGTTTTGCGGTCTTTACGCTTTCAACTGCATATCCAAGGTGTCCGAGCGCCCTTTTAGCGGTGGTGCCTTCAGGGTCAAGCATGCCTGCTTTCTGTTCAATAGTTACTGTTGCCTGGTACTGCATCTTTTTAAGCCTCAATTTTGAATTTTTAAATTAATCGGACTTTCACCTGCTTTTCGGTAGCCTGAATGCAACATCAGGTGAAATATGAGGTGAACTTAAAGGTAAACAATTTCCGGTCTGCACCATAATAATATAAGATGCTTGATTTTTCTAACCTATATTCTTTATCTATTTTTAGGTGTTGGATGATTTTGAACTCCTCTTGCCAGCACCGATTTCAGGGGAAATAAGGTTGAAAGTTATTTAATCTTATGGGTCTTAGCTTGTTTTAGATGCCGGTTGAGCTCGGTGAGGGTCAAAAATATAAAAAATGAACAAAAACTAATTCATGCGTCATCGGTAAAGCGTTAGAAACCCCCTCAAGTATGCGTTTTTATATTAATTCTCTAAATATTAGTGCATCTATGCCTCCTCGCCCCCTACTCTTGAAGACTCTCTTCGGGAAATGCTTCCCAAAGAGTGGTTAAGGCAAACTACCAAAGAAACTGGTCTGATAGTACGTGAGCGTAAAATTGACCCTGTCCTCATCTTTTGGGTTTTAACTCTCAATTTTGGTGTACACTTATAGCATACACTTGCCAGCTTTTGAAAAGAGAATCTGAAAAAGAAGCAAATAAGTCCATAAGTGATAGTAGCTGGTACTATCGTTTCACTCCAGAACTTGTTGAGTTTCTCCATCAGTGTGTAATGAACATAGTGGAACACAGGGATTAGTTTTCTTAATAAGTATACTTTTTATGTAATACCTAATTATAAAGAAGTAAGCATTCCGATATTTCTTACCCAAATGTACGATTACGTATAGTTTTGAGACAGCCTGTTAAAAAAGCTTTTTTTGAGCATTAATTCCAAAAAGATACTCATTTTAGCTCATAAACTTTAAATTATGCCTATTTTAGCTCATAATTTCAAAAATAACTTAAATAACCAATAAAATCAAAAAAATACTGATATTAGTTCAGAAATTTAAAATAGGCGCTTATTTTAGTTCAGAAATTTAATATAGACACTTATAGTAGTTCAAAATCTAAAAATAAGCGTTTATTTTGGTTTAATCTCAGATAAAGTTATATAAAGATTAGCATATATCATATGTGAAAATATACAATGCAGTATATGATTTGATATATATATTTTTATTTTACAGGGGGAAAAATTATCAGGAAAATTGGACTTATTGTAGCATTGCTTATAGCAGTGGTCCTGTTTGCTTCCGGCTGTTCAAGCCCGACACAGGAAGTGGAAAATGAAACCGGTGGAATGGTAGAAGAAGTAACTGAAGGAGCAGGAGATATTGCTGAAGAAGCAGAAGATATAGCTGGCGAAAATAAAACCGAAACAGTGCCGGATAAGAATATCGTTCAAACTGCGGAAGATGCAGGTTCTTTCAAAACTCTTGTCACGGCCATAAAAGCTGCAGGGCTTGAGGAGACCCTTAGCGGCGAAGGTCCCTTCACGGTCTTTGCCCCGACAGATGAGGCTTTTGCAGCCCTTCCGGCAGGTACGCTCGACAGCCTGCTCAAAGATAAGGAAGCCCTGACCAGAGTGCTTACTTACCACGTGGCCTCCGGAAAGTATATGGCTGCTGATGTTGTGGACATGACATCCATAAAAACGCTTGAAGGAAGCGAACTCCCAGTAGATACAACCGAAGGGGTAAAAGTAGGGGATGCAAACGTCACTGCAACGGACATAGAAGCCAGCAACGGAGTCATCCACGTAATAGACAAAGTGCTGATTCCACCGGAATAACCGTATTTCTGAAAACAGTATTTCTGAAAACAGTATTTCTGAAAATAGTATTTCTGAAAACAGTATTTCTGAAAAACGACCTTTTTTACATTTTTTATTTATTCCTGTTTGTTGGATTTTCATTTTCGGATATTATATTTTAAAAAAAAATATCGTTTTTTGGATTTTGAAAGAAAAACAAAAAATACGTTTTTTAGCTAACCCTTAAATGTTCATAAACCCTTAGCATGAAACCCGTTATATCTTTTGATTTAGCGGGTAGTTGACTCTTAGAAATCCACTTTTGCCCTGTACCAGAATTCAACACTGTAATCCAGGAAATAAACAACTTCGGGTTCAACTTTTATCAGGATGGTGTAGGGACTGTCTCTTATACACATCTCCGAGCCCACGAGACGGACTCCTATCTCGTATGCCGTC
>NZ_JJQY01000078.1:0-3140 GCF_000979295.1 Methanosarcina sp. 1.H.T.1A.1
AGACGGCATACGAGATAGGAGTCCGTCTCGTGGGCTCGGAGATGTGTATAAGAGACAGCTATTTCCCTGGTGCGCTCAGTAACCGTTACAAGCATTATGTTCATTATTCCTATCGAGCCCACAAGCAGGGAGATAAGAGCTACTGCAACAAGGAAATTTCTCAGGGTATCAGCAAGCTGGTTTGTTTGCTCAAGGACATCCGCCTGATTGAAAATCCGGTAGGGCTTCGCGTCTTCATCGTTGATATCCCTTGAAGATACTCCAAAGTTCCGGGCAAGCCGCTTATCCACCTCTTCCGAGACTTCTACCACTTTCTCGATGTTGTCGGACATGGCAAAAAAGGCCGAGAAATCATCTTCTTCTAGCATCTGGTTGATGGTTGAAACTGGGATAAAGATGCTCACATCCCTATCAATCCCCCCTCCGACGAAAGATGTAGCAGGGCTTTTAATGATGCCTTTCACCTTGAACTTCTGGGTCACCGTCCTGCCCCCTTCAAGACGCAGGGTAATGTCTATAGAACTGCGGGTGGATATGTTCCTATCAAATTTTTCGTTTGCAACTTTGGACCCGATTGCTGCAGAAAACGCATCCTGGTCACTTATGAAACTGCCGCTTTCCATAATGATATTGGCAGTATCCTCATAGTCTCCAGTTACTCCCGCGATGTCTATATTTTTATTCTGGGAGAAGGAGGTTACCACCCCAAGCTGCTGTTTTATGGGAGAAACCCCGCTGATGCCGGGAGTTTTTTTGATTATTTGAAGCTCATTGTTGTAAAAAAGGTTAGGTTCCTGGCTGTAAATAATAATAAAATTGGAACCCTGGGCATTTATCTCCTCTTCAAAAAAAACATTGAAACTCTCCCCAAGAGAGACGTTCGCCACCACCGCAGCAATCCCTATGATAATGCCGAGGGTCGTCAGGCCTGAGCGGAGCTTTGCGCTCGCTATGCTCCCAAGAGAGATACCGATAGCTTGCCTTACCTTCAGCATACATCCTCCCATTTTAGAGTTCCGGGCTGCTTAAGCTCTGAATCCTATTTTCGACAGGTATAGGGAGATTAAAGGGTCTTCAGCCCTCAGGCAGTCCATTGAGGATTAATTTCTACAAAACCCAGCAGATATTAATGTCCAATATTCCCCTGTAAATATTAATGTACAAATATATAATAAATCATTGTTGGAAGAAATAGGGGTTTCGATGGGTACTCTGCTCTAAGGTACTCATGCAACACAGGCGTTAAAAACAGAACAAACTTCCAAACATTACAAATTAGCACATTTCTTATATATGCTGATGTTATATGATAGGAAATATAAGCATATGTATGAAATACTGAAAGTTAATAAGAAATAAAAGATAAATAAATATCATTTTGAGAATTTTATAAACATTTTCTAAACACTTTAAACTAGATTTTGAGTGCTGAATGTTATCATTTATACCTCCACCGCCTCTGCTTCATGCCCCATTCAAACCTTGACTGTGCGCTGAAAGATGCACTATTGTAAACACATGGAGGGGGAAAGATTCTGACAAAAAATACTGACAAATACCCCGAACTTTTTTCAAGCATTCCACAGAGCTCACAGCTCTCCGCCGTATATCGTGATCTCGAAGAACTGGCAGAACTACACGTTGCCTATTTTAAACAAGGGATTGAAAGGGGAGATCACTGCCTCTGGACCGTCCCGGATTCGCTTTCAGCCGAAAGAGCAAAAAATGAACTTGAGAAGGCAGGAGTGGATGTCGGGAAATACATCACTTCATCTCAATTAGAGATTCTACCAACCGGCACACTTTCGGAAAGTATCCTCCTGCTTGAATCTGCAGTAAAAGAACTCATGGGGGCGGGGAATGAAAAAGCCCTTTCCGAAGAGTTTCCTGGATTCCGAACGAATATCGGTGTTAAGGGGGCCGGAAGCTCCTTCAAAACCTGCTTTGAAGGGTTAGAAAAGATCCTTGAAGAGATCAGTCAGGGTAATAGAGTAAATCTCACATTTCTCTGTACTTTCCCGCTTGAAGAATTGTCAGGCAGTGCACTTCTTGAGCTGGTGGAGGAAAAGGGCGTTCTCGTTAAAAGAAAAGGCAAATGGGAATATCTGGTGAATACATGCAACTTAAACGGGCACAAAGAATTGGAAATCACCCTTCTCAAAGCAAAAAATGATGCTGAAGCGACAAACAGGGCAAAAAACAGTTTCATAATGAATATGAGCCATGAGCTTCGGACTCCTCTCAATTCAGTAATAGGCTTTTCTGACCTGCTGCTGGAAGGAGCTTTCGGGCCCATGAATACAAAACAAGCAAAGTACGTCAACAATATCCTGATAAGCGGGAAAAGCCTGCTGGAGATTATTAACAACTTGCTTGACATCTCAAGGCTTGAAGCCGGTGAAAAGACCCTCAAATATGAGGAAGTGGATGTTGCAAGCCTCATAGGGGAAGTGAGAATGAGCCTCCTTTCGCCTGCTTCGGTTAAGAAGATCACTGTTGAACTGAAGATCGATCCTTCTGTAGGAAATGTTCGGGCTGATATTACAAAATTCAGGCAGATCCTGTACAACCTGGTCAGCAACGCCATAAAGTTTACTCCAGCAAAAGGAAAGGTCATCATCAGTGCCTGCAAAAAAGAAGGAGTTCTTGAGGTCAAGGTTTCGGATAATGGAATAGGGCTTTCAAAGGAGAGTCACGAAAAGATATTTATGCCCTTTACACAGGCAGATTCTTCTGCAGCCCGCGGGTACGGTGGAGCCGGTCTTGGGTTATATATTGTCAGGAACTTTGTAGATCTTCACGGCGGGAAGATCTGGATTGACTCAGAGATCGGAAAAGGAAGTACGTTTACCTTCACCCTTCCGGCAGAATAGGAAAATACCTCTCTCCCGGAGAATAAAACGAAAAAAGCAAACTCTTCCCTTAAAGGAAAAAAATCGAAAAAAATGGGCTCGGCACCTGAACCTGAAAATTGAAATTAGAATACAAGCTACTTAATAAGCGAATTGAAATTAAAAAATTCTGCAAAAAGAAGCCGGGTCCAGCGGAAGACATCTGCCATAAAAAAATTGATCGAAGCTGGTTCAGGGATACACTGGGCGTTTCCGCAATAATCTCCTTTATGGGCCAGGGTTGTAAAG
>NZ_JJQY01000131.1:0-4503 GCF_000979295.1 Methanosarcina sp. 1.H.T.1A.1
GAATTCTGAATAACATTTCTTCCCAATTATATCCTTTTTAGTTGAACCTAAGAGTTTTACTCCTATTTCATTCATATAGAGAATACTGAATGATTTATCAATTGCCTGCACTGGCATGGGCATACGGTCAATATACCCGACAAGGGTATCAAGGGTTCTATTGACCCCTTCCATAATTTTTCTGAAGTCGCCCTGATGAACAGAAGCATCAGCTCTTGTGTCGAGTCTTCCTTCAATAGCAGCATCAACAAGCATTCCGGCATCTTCCACAAGACCGTTTACGGCAACGATACAGGTGTTCAGGTTATTCTTTATCTCGTTGAAATCACCTTTGTAGTTTTCCGAAATAGGCTCGGGAATATCACCACGGCTGATACGTTCAACATATTCGGCAGCGACATTCAGAGGACCAATTACAGCATCAAGAGTATCATTTACACCACTTACAACCTTACGGAAATCACCTTCATGACGGCTAGCATCTGCACGGGTATCAAGCTGACCTGCAACACCGGCATTTGAAAGCATAACAGCGTCTTCTACAAGGTTATTTACGGCAACGATACAGGTATTCAGGTTATTTTTGATCTCGTTGAAGTCACCGTTATAGTTCTCAGTAATCGGTTCAGGAATATCACCGCGGCTGATACGTTCAACATATTCAGCAGCGACATTCAAAGGACCCATAACAGCATCAAGAGTATCATTGACTCCTTCAACGATCTTTCTGAAGTCTCCCGGATGCTGAGAGGCGTCTGCCCGAGTATCGAGTGCTCCTTTTATTGCAGCGTCGGAGAGCATTTCTGCATCGGAAACAAGATTCTTGATCGTAGAATTAACCTGGCCGAGCTTTTCATTAATTAGTACAAAATTTTTATGAGCGTCAATAGTGTATTCGTCGGGCTTTGCGACCTCAAAGTGAAGATCTGTATTGCCATTGCTCAGTTTGTCCAGATTATTTCCAAGTTTCTCGACTTCCTCATTGAGATATTTTGCAACTCTTATTACGGCAGTCTGATCCTGGACAAATTCAAAAGCACCGGTAACTTCACCCTTCTGGTTTATGATTGGAATACCGCCAGTTGAAAGTTCGATTTCCTTACCCAGTGGTTTAGCCAGGGTCTGGCTGGTTGCCTCAGAAACTGTTTCCATCGCACGTGCGCAGGGACAATTTGGAGTATTGCAATCGGCTGTATTGAATTCTGAATAACATTTCTTCCCAATTATATCCTTTTTAGTTGAACCTAAGAGTTTTACTCCTATTTCATTCATATAGAGAATACTGAATGATTTATCGATTGCCTGCACTGGCATGGGCATACGGTCAATATATCCGACAAGGGTTTCAAGGGTTCTATTGACCCCTTCTATAATTTTCCTGAAGTCGCCCTGATGAACAGAAGCATCTGCTCTTGTGTCAAGTCTTCCTTCAATAGCAGCATCAGCGAGCATTCCGGCATCCGCAACCAAGGCGCGGAGTGTATCCCTTGTCTTGACGCACGATTTTGCCATCATATCGTGCTCGGACATGACCTTGATCTCTAAGTCGAGGTTGCCTTCGGCCATCTTCATGACGTTTTCGGCGTCATGCTTGTTATTGTCGATGACGGAGGCCATGCTCAACATCAGCCTGTCCGTTGGCGACCTTGGAGTGATTACAACATTTGTGTTACCTATAGACAGCGCCTCTGCGACCTCTGTGACCTTGTTCTCAGCATCGATCAGGGTGTTCAGGTTATTCTTGATCTCGTTGAAGTCACCGTTATAGTTCTCAGTAATCGGTTCAGGAATATCACCACGGCTGATACGTTCAACATATTCAGCAGCGACATTCAGAGGACCAATAACGGCATCAAAACCAATATTTATCTCTTTGAGAATTGTGCCCCATCCGCCGGGATATTTGGAGTAATCAGCACGTATATCGAGACGGCCTTCTGCTTCTGCCTTTGAAACGGTCTGAATTTCATTCAAAACGCCTGTAATATTTTCAATAGTTAGGTTAATTAGATCAACAGTTTTTTTGGTATCCCCTTTGAAGTTCCCGCTTATTTTCTCTAATTTTTCACCTGTTGAAATTCTTTCAACAAAGGACCTGAGCATTTCAAGCTGAATTTTTTCGTCTTCTTTAAATACCATATTAATTAACTCCCTGAATCGGAAGAATTTTGAGCTTAATTTAACATATAGAATACAGAAGCTCTCAAATCAGTAACCTGATTTACTCACCTAGCAAGATTATTTCGAATTTTAGTGTCAACAATTGTTTCAATTTGGAGCTATACTGATCAATATTTTCAAAGAACTTTTCAATCTGGGTTACAAATTTATCAAATTATTTATAATGTCGAGATATTTTCTGATAGCGTTTTATACTGACAATGACGCCAGCTTATCTCTTTTACTTCTGAACCGATATATATTGACAAATATTTAACTTGTTAACGGCACTTAATTACATCAAAATCATAATCAATTGACGCCATATTTTTACAAATCGCTTAATTGCTTATATACCGACTATAATAATAAATATAATAAGTATATAAATTTATAGGTGATCACAAAAATTTTTCATACCACGGGCATTTCAGACAATGATTGATCAATTTTTTCACGGCTTGAGGAAAAAACAAACCTACCACTTCAGTTTATCCGCAAAAGAAAAAAAATCAAAAAATAATTAAAATTGATGAAGAGGATAGTGAATGAGAAGAATGCGGATATTCAAAAATAAATTAATCTGACAATGCCAGATTAAATACAACAGATCTGAACATCCGATGATGAATATTTTGAGGAGTAGGGTTATTGATAAACCGTTTTTAATCCGGATGTCGCTACCCCTATCCACATCAATATATTCCAGATCTTCTATTTCCCCAAAGGGAATCTTTTGCTTACCTATGATCAAGCTGCTATCGATTACTACAAATTATGCATCCGTCCACCACACAGCAGAAATTTTCACAGGAATTCGAAGGTGGGCTTTATCATTTATCCATTAATTTCATTCAGTTCTTCTTCGCTGAATAACTCTTTAAGGTCCATTAAGGTTAGAAGTCCATCCTCAAGTTTCCCAACTCCCATTAAAAACTTTGATTCATCTGTTAAAGCTAAAAACCTGGGAATTTCTTCGATATTTTTGGAGGACAGATATTTGACTTCGCTAACGCTGTCAACCATCATCCCTATGGTAGCATTATCGTATTCAATAACAATAATCCGGGTATTTTCATCGTTCTTTTTCGGTTCTTTCCCAAGCCTTTTTCTGAGATTGATAATGACTGCAATTTGACCCCTGAGATTTAAGATCCCTTCTACAAAATCAGGTACGTTTGGAATTCGAGTAATTTGAGTTGGCAGAATAATCTCCTTTATCTGGGAAATTTCAACTCCATATATTTCTTCGCCGAGGTTGAAGACAATTACTTGAATCGTATTATCCACATTTACAGTTTGACTATGATAGCTCATGTACATCACCTGAAAACTGGAGCTAATTGAAATTGCCTGGATTCAATTAGCTCCGGATTCGAACAGATCTGGATCAGACTGTTCAGTGTCTCTTTAAATTTCCCATTCTATCGAAATTTTGAGGCTTCTTAGAGGATGTTTGACTGGTTTTCGGTTCTCCCGACACTTTAAAGTTTTCTAAGAGAACATCGACTGTTTTCTGAGCAAGCTCGCTAACATTCTGTACCGAAGTACTTACCTGCTGCATGGCAGCTGTCTGTTCCTCGATAGCAGCAGAAGTTTCTTCACTGCTTGCGGCATTCTCTTCAGCAGTAGATGCGGTCTCACTGATGCTTTTCTCAATATTTTCGATTTTATCCAGACCTTCTTCTGACAGACTATCCAGTTCGATGAGCATAGAGTTGATAGTGGCAACTGCAGTGGCAATTTCCTGACTCTTATTCAAAGCCTGTTTAATGTTCTTGCTTCCTGTTTTAGCCTGACCGTCCGCAGTGTTAATAGCTTCCGTCACTTTTTTGGTCTCTTTCTGGACGTTTGTAACAATCTCATTTATCTCATCAGTGCTCTTCCTCGAATCAGCAGCAAGTTTTCGGACCTCATCGGCAACAACGGCAAATCCCCGGCCGTATTCGCCGGCTCTTGCAGCTTCAATGGCGGCATTCAAAGCAAGGAGATTTGTCTGGTCAGCAATTGATTTGATTTTCCCTGTAACGGCACCGATATTATTGACAGCGTCATCCAGAGAATGAACAATGTCCCCAAGTTTGGAGATTTCCGTAACAAGCTGTTCCACTTCTTCCAGAGCCATATTACTGAGACCCTGGGCTTCGTCACTGGTTTTACCTGCCTGGGAAGCATAGCTGGAAGATTTAGTGGAAGATTCGCTGAGCTTTTTGAAAATTACTTCAGAAGCTTTTATATCCGAAGCTGCTGTGCCTGCATGCCTCGAAAGGTTCTCGGAACCGGTTGCGATCTGTTCGGAGGCCGTTGAAATTTGCTGCATGCCCAGATTCGTCTGGCCGACAG
>NZ_JJQY01000069.1:0-2345 GCF_000979295.1 Methanosarcina sp. 1.H.T.1A.1
GTGCAGGCAATCATAAAGGAGGCAATGGCGGCGGTAGAAAATAAAATCCCTTTGCTTCTTGAATAATTCCGGAATGCCCTCATAAAAGGTTACAAAACACTGAAGCATTTCAATATAAATTTTGAACTAAAAAATAGACCGAAAATATACAAAAAATGATTAACGTGAGATATATAAAGGGAATAACATATCTTAAAAATTCGCAGGTTATCCCTGGATATATCTCACTGTTTATATTTATATGTTAAACAGGAATAAAGTAACCGGTAATCCTGTTTTCAAAAAATATCATTTAAAGGCGCAGACCTCCTCTTAATATGGAAACGATTTTTTTCAGGTAGATAAGCCCGATTACCTTCATCAACCCTTACAACTTCTAATTCTTCCCTGATTTTCTGTGCCAGAGGAGGATTACTTGATAGTTGCAGCATTAACAGAACCTGTATTTGATTCTGAACATCTTTCCTCCCCGGAAGGGAAGCAGCAGGCTTGAAAAAGCTTGAGATTTAAATTTAGAATATTTATTAAAAAGTGAGTGCCAAATAGAACTTATATTATTATGAACGAAACAAACTTTCCTGATATTATATATCCTTGAGAAAAAAATAACACCATGACGCTTTTGTTGAACCTATGTTATGGAAAAAATATTCGTATGAGTAACATCGGGAAAAATTAAAAGTTGCCAAAAATCTATAAGAAAGGGGAATTTCGAAAGAGGAAAATAAATGAAAAAGATCGTAGTTTTTTTCCTGGCATTTGCATTATGTATCAGCGCAATGTCTATGATAGGGGAAGCGGGTAAATCCACTGTTGCAACCGATTCAAGCGGTAGCGGTTATTATGGTGGAGGAGGATCCGGAAGTGGAGGCCACGACGGAGGAGGGTCCGGAAGCGATGGAGGGTGTGATGATGGAGGAGAATCTGGAAGTGGTGGAGCAGGAGGATCCGGAACTAAAGGCTACCATGGTGGGGCAGGATCCATAACTAGAGGACACTATGGTGGAGGAGGATCCGGAAGCGATGGAGGGTGTGAAGGAGAATAAGATCACCTGCAAGAGAAATAATAAATCTTGAGAAATGGGCAGATTAACCAGAAATAAAACCCAATTTTTCATTTTCTTGACATCTATGAGGGGTAATTAACCGGCAACCCTGGTGTTAAGTATTGACCGGAAAATGCTGATTCCTTTATCTCAGCCTGGCAGCGATTTTTTCAGGCAGCTCATCCCGGTTCCCCTCATCAACCGTCAAAACCTCGAATTCTTTCCTTATCCTCTGAGCCAGCAGGTGACTGCTTGACCTGTGCAGCACTGCCAGAACCGGTTTATCGGATTCCAGGACTGCTTCAACTGCCGAAATGAAAGCCCCGGATTTGAGCTCCATAGGCCCTACTTCATCGATAACTATCAGGTTACAGTCAAGGGCATTCCTGAGAGCATTTGCTCCGATCTTTTCAAGGTCTTCGAGGTTGACGTGATATTTCCCAACTCTCGGGCCGCTGCCTTTGACGCTGCTCAGAATGCCGGTTTCCCCGGTTGCAAGGTCTCGGATCGAAAAGCCTTCCCTTGTGCCTTCCTTTCGGATTTCGGTTGTCTGGATGCCGCCTATTTTGAAGCCCTGTTGATCGGCAAGTTTTTCAGCGGTTTTTGCAACAACTGTTGATTTCCCAATTCCGGGCCTGCCAGTTACTGCAATTCTCAACATAGTCTTTTTCTCCCCATTTCTATTTCCATTCCCCGGTAAAAATATACCTTGATTTTATTTAAATCAGCCAGCAGTGAGGTTTTCCGTTGATTATAAGAACATTGCAGAATATACTGGAATATACATCAGAAACTTCTATTATGCCAAATGCTAACTTTCGTAGATCTATAAGGGGTTGATATTGTGACTACGGATCAGGAAATTCTTGCCAGACTGCAGGAGATCGAGAAGAGAATGGATAAGATGGAAGTCACACTGGAAAGCATTAACAGTATCCTTAAAAAGGTGGAGCAAAATACTTATTTTGGGTGTTATGTCGAGGGAGAAAAGCTGGAGTAAATCCGAAAGTAAAATAAGATTAACAAACAAAGTTATCCAGGTTTAAGCTGAAAAACAAATCCTGCAACCTGCAACCTTTCGTATTCAGCTCAAATATTATTCTTGAGAAAGCCGGCCGCCGTTTGCGCCCGGTGAGAGTCACGGTACCCACCAAACAATCCTGTAGACAGATTCCGGGCTTTTTCTGAAACATCAGAATCGGAAGGTGGGGTATTCAGCTTGTTCTGGAGGACAATTCAGGGGATTCCGATTGAGTTTACGCAGAGCATTCATCTTACGGCTTGCCTTCATCTTATGGC
>NZ_JJQY01000134.1:0-2158 GCF_000979295.1 Methanosarcina sp. 1.H.T.1A.1
CCACCGAGATCTACACCTCTCTATTCGTCGGCAGCGTCAGATGTGTATAAGAGACAGCTATAATGTCAGCATCAAGAATCTGTTTTAGTTCCCCGGTATAGGCGACTACGGGCCCTCCTATAAGCACGACAGGTATCTTCATCCTGAACTGTGCAAACCTATCGGAAAGAATAATTTTTTCAATTTCCTGGGAGGAGACGTCTTTTAAGACAAAAGACATCAGGTTTAATGCCATGTTTTTTGCAACATCCCTTTTTATGCGCTTGCAGAGTTCAATATAGTCTGTTTGCGTGTAGCGTTCGAGAAGTTTTGCCCCGGCAATTGAGGCTTCCACATCCCAGCCCCGGTATTCTCCAAGCACATGCAGGGCGTCAGTCGGGGTAAAGCCAATTGCCTGGATAAGACGTTTTCTTATCAGGGAATCAAGCAGTCCGGGGGACAGAATTTTCCGGGTCTCCCAGAAGATATCGTTAAGGGAGGTTGGGGTATCTCCTATACTGTCAAATAGTTCCTGCTCGAAACTTCCAAGATTTGAAGCCTCTGCCCCTGTCCTTATAAAAAACTTTGTGGGCTGCACATTCTCTTCAAGGTGCATGTTTCCGGGGATTCTTCCTTTTCTCAGGACTTCAAGAAAGCCAGGGTATTTGACAGCCGCAACGCAGAGTGGAATTACTCTCCTTGGACCTATATTGATTTTCATACTCTTTACCCAGACGTGGCTGTCCCCTCCCATTGCCGAGGTCTCCATACGGATAGCCTTGACCTTGGTCTGCCAGCCCCCAACCACAGCCCCTTCCGAGCAGAGTTCGGGAAGCCCGTTTTCAAGCATGGAAACATCCGTACTCGTCCCTCCCACGTCTATGACTGCACAGGTCCCAAGCCCTGAAAGGTGGGATGCCCCTACAAGGCTTGCAGCAGGGCCTGAAAAGATCGATTCTATAGGCTTTTCAAGGGCTTCATTGATGCCCACTACAGAACCGTCGCATTTGAGCATGAGCAGCCTGGCAGTCATTCCCCTGCGTTTGATCTCTTCCCGGATCGAACGGATAAACTGGCTTGCAATAGGGATCAGCTGGGCGTTCAGGTAAGCTGTAACCCCCCTTTCATACGCTCCGAGGTCAAGGGAAAGCTCGTGCCCGCACACAACAGGAAATCCCGTAAGTTCCTGAATGCGGGTTTTGATTGCCAGCTCATGTGCAGGGTTCCGGATACTAAAGTATGAAGAAACTGCAAAAGCCGAGACCTGGTCTTTTACCTTTCCGACAAAAGCCTCAACTGCTTCCATATCAAGAGAAAACAGTTCAGCTCCGTGGTGGTCGTGCCCTCCTTTTACCACGGTATAAAACTCAGCATTCATATTTTCCGGGATCTCGTAATCCCCTACAAGGATTAAACCTACAGGATAGCCATTTTGTTCAAGAATTGTGTTTGTAGCAAGAGTTGTAGAGACTGATACCATATTCACATCTTTTAAGTATTTTTCATCCAGCCCATCAATGGAATTTTTAATTCCTGCAAGAAGGTCCGGATAGGTCGTAAGAGCTTTGTTCGAGTCCATCACCTTGCCATCGGAATCCCGGATGATGATCGAATCGGTGTATGTCCCGCCTGCATCAATACCCACGCTGTACTGCATTCGAATAGCTCCCGTTGATTTTTGTTCTTGAATGGGGTTCATGAAATCGTTAATGAAATTTAATTTGCCGAATATAAATAATGCGTGGTCCTTTATTGATTGGTTGATATTACTTCCGAATATCCCTAAATGATCCTAAATGATCCTTCATGGACTTTTTCCCTGCGCCATACAGGGCTGTAGCCAACCTGCCAGCCAGATTAGTACTCTCCTTGACTCCGGAAAACGCTTTTCAATACACATATGAAAGTTCAATACACATATGAAAGAACAGAAAGAAATAAAAGATAAAAAGAGACTTAAAAAGAGTATATTTCATGCATTAATCATAATCAATTAATCAATTTCCACAATTCCTTCACTAATTACCAATAGGACGAAACACTGAAGAAGTGAAAAAAAGGAAAGTTGTACCAGTATTTTTAATTAGTCCTCTTGAGCGAGCTGAGCTCACTGCTAAAACCCATAGATTAGCCCTCTTGAGCGCAGCGAAAAGGGCAGCGTACTGCAGAGTCGCAACTC
>NZ_JJQY01000120.1:0-55035 GCF_000979295.1 Methanosarcina sp. 1.H.T.1A.1
CCACCGAGATCTACACCTCTCTATTCGTCGGCAGCGTCAGATGTGTATAAGAGACAGCCCCTATACTGTGCCTTACAGGGGCATTTATGCGGTCTGTGACGCGAAAAACGAGTATGCGGAAATTATTGAACACTCCAATTGCTACAGTGGGGCAGCCTGGTCCCTTTACCATTATGCAAAAGCTCCTCTTATCCTGAAAGCCCGTTCAACGGGAAATATGATCCGCTATTTTATGAAAACCGGAACCTCAAAACTCGAACTCAAACCCTCGGTTGCAGCCGCAGGCATAGAATCCGTGATCGTGCAGGGGGACGAAGTTGAGATCACCTATGCAGGGCTTGGAGGCGGAGGGGTTGGTGCAACCCGCTGCAGAGCGCTTGCAGACGGAGTTCTGAGCTACAGGATTTCCGAATCCGGAGGAGAGCGCTGTGCTAAGGGGACAGTTGTGGTTCCCCGCAGGGACCGCGTCCTTATAGGCATAGATGACACCGATTCAAAGGATATCGGAGCCACCTGGACCCTGACTCACAACATCGCAAAGGAACTGGACTGCCAGGAAGCCGTTTACCTATCCCATGCCCTTGTCCAGCTCTTCCCTGTCCCGGAAAAAACCCAGAACTGCATGTCAACGGTTCTGGAATTCGGCTGTGTGGACGAAAAAGCGAAGTCCAGGCTCGTAGACTCTTTTAAAAAAGCCCTTGAAAAATACAGTGCGTCCAGAGAAACAGGGCTTGTAGTACTATCTGATTTTTATGCAAAAGGGCTTTACTCCTACAGCAACCGCTGCCGGACCGAAAGGGTCTCGAAGGCAGACACCCTGCGCTGCGCTGAAGAAAATAATGTGGAAGTCCTGCTTGACGGCAACGGGGTAATAGGTGCTCTTGCCTCCCTGCCCTGGTTCGGAAGACCCGAAGAATCTATTGTCCCTGGGACCGAGATAAAGCCAATGAGCCTGGAAAAAACTAATTAAAAACTAATTAAAAACTGATTAAACGGTACCGGAATCTACCGAAACTCCTATAATTCCCGGATGGGGGGCCAACTTGAAAGAAGAAGCAGCACTATGTAACGGGTTTGAAGCCCTTTATCTTGCAGCCATTGACAGTGATGTTACACTTATAACAGGAGTCCCCGGATATCCTGTTACCTCCCTGATGGAACTTTTTTTGAAAACAGATAACCCATCAACCAACGCACACGGTCCAACTTATAGAGCCAGATGGCTTACAAACGAGAAAGTTGCGCTGGAAATAGCACTCGGAGCGTCGGTTTCAGGCAAAAGGGCTCTTGTGCTTGTAAAACACGTTGGGATGAATCTGCTTTCCGACCCCCTTATAACCTCGGTTACGCACACTATAGGCGCAGGTCTGGTAATCATTGCAGGAGACGACCCGGGTGTGAAAGGTTCTCAGAATGAGCAGGACTCCCGCTGGTATGGCAGGATAGCTGAAGTTGCAGTATTTGATCCAGTTGATCCTTATGCTGCGTACAGAACTCTCAGAAGGGCTTACGAACTTTCTGAAGAAACCCGTGTTCCGGTAATTCTAAGGGTAACCGCAGGTCTGGAGAAGAGTAAAGGAAAAGTCCGGCGCCTTCCTGCGTCTTCAACTGTCCACCCCGGGTTTGACCGTTCTATCTGGGGACTCCGGATGGTGGAAAAACACCAGCATTTCCATTCTAAAGTTTATCCGGTACTTGAAGCAGAAGCCGAAAAGACTGACCTTAACGAAATTAAAGAAGGAACTCAAGAGATCGAAGCGGAAGCACAGATTTCTGAACAGAAAAGAGTCGAACGGATTAAAGGAGTCGAACGGATTGGAATTATCTCCTCGGGTTTTGCGGTTTCAATTGTGGAAGATACGCTGAAAAAATCAGGCTGCTATCCCGGAGTTTCTCATCTTGTCCTCAACCTTGTAAATCCCCTTCCTCTGCAGAAAATCGGAAATTTCCTTAAAAATAACCGGAGAGTACTGGTAGCTGAAGAGTCAGAACCCTTCATAGAAGAGCAGATCCGGATTTCAGGCAATGTCTGCGGCAAAAAGACGGGACACCTCCCATACGGGCAAATAATGCCTGAAGATATCGAGTTTGCCCTTGAGCATATCGAAGAAGAAAAGGTTTCAAGACCTGCGGATTTCAAACTTATTGAATCCAGAAAGAAAGGCAGGGCTTCAATCTGCGAAGACTGCCCCTATCTCCCTCTCTACAATTTCCTCCGCATACCTGATATTCAGGTCGCCGGAGACATGGGATGTTCGGTCCGGAGCGCACCCGAACCCCTCGCAGCAGTTGATGTCAGCTTTGCCCTGGGCTCGGCAATCTCGGTTGCTTGCGGCTTTGAGAAAAAAGGCATAGCCGTAATCGGAGACTTTGCCCTTGCACATTCCGGCATCCTCGGGCTCTTAAATGCCGCAAGTGAAGGTTATGAAGTGCTTGTGCTTGTGCTCCAGAACGAAGTCGCAGCCATGACCGGAGGGCAGAAAGTCCCTGAACTCAGGAAAGTGGTAGAAGCGATAGTGCCTGATGTGTCTTTTTTTGATTTAGATGGAGAAGAAGGAATAGAAGACGGAGACGGAGAAAAAGAAAGCAAAAGTAATACCAGGCAGGAGACTGGAAAGGAGACAGTAAAGGAGATAGGAAAGGAGATGGGAAAGGAAGGAGAAAAGCTGACTCCCGGTTCAGAACTTTCGGACCTGATCCTGGAAAAACTCGCCCTTCCGGGAATTTCAGTTATTTTTATAAAAGGCCGGTGCAGAAAATATTGAGGCATCGGGCTCTTTAATTTTAACTTGCTTTAACTTTTGATGTATCTGAATCGGTTAATAGATTCAGATACAGATTTTTCTGCCGGTTTTACTTTGCAGCTTTTCTCTTCTTTGGCATTAAAGCACTTTCAACTTATTTAAGAATCGGTGCCTGTTATTCAAAGAATTCATGTGTGTTTTTTCGTTTCTTCTTCTTTTTTCGTAAGACCGCTCTCCTTCGTCGAGCGTGACAAAAACGACTCAAAGCAGCGAATGATGCTTTATAGGTCAGAAAGCTCTCTAAATTAGTCCTCTTGAGCAAAGCTCACTGATATAACCAGAAATTAGTCTGCTTGAGCGAAGAGAAACTCATTGCTAAAATCCATAAATTAGTCTGCTTGAGCGAAGCGAAACAGACCTCGTGCTCCCGAAGCGAAACTCGGGAAGCGAACCTCGGGAAGCGAAACTCGGGAAGCGAAACTCGGGAAGCGAAACTCGGGTGACTCAACGTTTGAGCGAATATACTTCGACCATGTGATGCGGGTAGTATCGCATTTTTGCTTCTCTGAGGCCGCCGACGCCGAGGTCGCTCTCCCTGTTGATGTACTCCACCTCGCCAGCAAGAACCGCTGCAGTTTCCTCATTGATAGCCTTATAGATCCCTTCGCAGTCCGGCAGCCCTTTCTCGAAATGGATGAGCGCCGTATCCGCGTTGAGGATTTCAAAGAGGGAGAAGGCGCCAATCTCTGAATCGACCCGGATCAAAAGGCCCCTCAGGGGAAGTTCGGAGAAATGCTCTACTGCATAGAGGGCTGCCTCTATTTCGTTGGCAAGGACGATATTTTTCTTGCACCCCTTCCACTCACACCACTTCTTCAGGAATTCCCTCACCTCTTCCAGGTTTTGGGATGTTATCGGCTCGACAGTGTTCAGGCAATTTTTCCGGAACCTGTTGAGATGGCTGCGGATCTTAAGGTATTTCTTTCCCGGAAGTTCCGCAAGGTCGGCAGCTCTGTACACATACTCGAAGTTGTTCCGGTCCGGCACCAGCACGAGCCCGGGATCGAGCCCCTGCATCCACCTCGCAGTATCCGGATCGATGAGCACAAGGGGCGTATCGTCGCTCACATCCAGCGCCAGTCTTATGAGCTCACGCATAAGTGCAGGGTCCCGGGGGCCGATTGGCGGGTGGAACCGGGTAACCCCTGCGGTGGTGCACGCAAGAATCACATTCCCGTTCACGTACGTGTACCTGTAAGGTGTAAAATGGTTCCAGCAGACCATATTCGTGAACGTGTTGCCGCTATGGGTTTGCGGGTAAAGCGCGTAATGACGCTCGAAAAAGCCCCTGTCGGCAAGAGTGACCGGTTTGAAATCTTCTTGACAAAGCATTTTAAACAAGACTCTGATTTGGCTTTAAATTTATTTGAATTGACAAAAACCATATACGGCCAGTTAATTAATCTCCAAATAATAATATTTTGCTAAATAATCGTTTATCCATTAGAATTTAAATGGATGAGGCTTGCTTCTATATTTACACTTACTTCTACAAATTACATTAAAATACTATCTTCAATCTAACAGGACTTACGGCCCCTGAATAGTGAAATCGAGTACATGAACCGCTTCAAACTTATTAGTATTATGTTAACTGATCAATTTAAAAAAGTACTAAAATGGAAGGAATAAAAATGGCTGAAACTGAGATAAAACCCGGTTTGAATATCCGCACTGCACAAAAAGAGGACGCCTCTCTAATTCTTGAATTCATCAAAGGGATTGCCGAGTTCGAAAATCTCTCCTACCTGGTCACAGCTACCGAAGAGACCCTGACAGAGTCCATGTTCGGGGAAAGGCCCTATGCCGAAGTTTTCTTTGCCGAACTCGATGGGGTGCCTGCGGGTTTTACGGTCTTTTTCCACAACTTCTCCACCTTTGTAGGAAAGCAGGGGCTCTATATTGAAGATATTTTTGTGAAACCCGAGTTCCGGGGAAAAGGAATCGGAAAAGCAATGTTTCTGCACTGCGTAAAGCTTGCAAAAGAAAGGAACTGCGGGAGAATGGAGTGGACAGTGCTTGACTGGAACCCTGCAAGGGAGTTCTACGAATACTTTGGGGCCGGGCCTGTTGACGGCTGGCACATTTACAGGATGGGTGCGGAAAAATTCGAAGATGCGCTTGAAAAATAAGCTTGAGAGAGTTGACTTACTCTCCTCTCCGCCCCTTTGATGCCCAGCTCTTGAAATATGACCTCCTTCCCTAATTACGCATCAGGGGGTTCAGGTCGTGTCTTCTTGCTGGATAAAAGAGTGGTGTTCCAGGCGGTAGATTCTTTTTTCAAGGTTCTCTATTTGAGTCAGGATTTCTTCTACTGCGGCTCCTTCCCCCAGTGCCGCAGCTTCAACCCCTTTCCCTCCCGATTTTTCAGCAAGTTCCTGGGCCATCTGCATGTACTTTTCTGCCTTCATGACCGGGAAGGTCTCGAACCTGCAGAGCCCTATAAATGGAAGGTTTGCAGCCGCATAAGCCTTCTCGCCGTCAGCCTCATAAATCAGGAACATGCGGTAGCCTGTAAGGTCTACCCACTCGTCGATTACTTTCAAGCCCTTCGGGTATTCGTAGTTCATGTAGCAGTTCTTGACCTTTTCAGAGTCTTTCGGCTCCCAGGTTACGATATCCATCAATAACATTGTGCCTGACACCCCCTAGATTAAATATGGGTCCAAATCCTGTTCAATCTAACTTGAAGCGGATTCAAAAATATATTTAGCAAAGTTTAGTATTGTTTCTCTTCAAATGGGCATAAACTTTCAGGAAGAAATGTTCAGAAAAAAAGGTTCGGAAAAAGACCTGAAATAGGATCTCTCCTGAAAAATCACGTAATTATCTGGAGAATTTCACCTTCCTGATCTAAAAGAAACTGGAGAATTCCACCTTCCTGATCTAAAAGATAATCTTTTATGATACGGAGGCAATCATATTTTACAGAATTTTCGGTACGTTGCCGACCTGTCTATGGGGGAAAATTGTATGCAAATAACTCCATTTTTTGTGAGGGGCATAGCACACAGTTCATATATTCTTGCAGGGAAGCAAAGCTGTGCGGTCATTGACCCGCAAAGGGATATGGATGTCTATATCAAAGAGGCAAAATCCAGGGGCCTGAAAATTACTCACATCCTGGAGACCCATCTGCACGCAGATTTTGTCTCCGGGCATATGGATCTTGCTGAGCTTACGGGAGCACCTATCTACGCCCCGAAAGCTGCTAACTGTGAGTTTGAACATGTAGGGCTCATTGAAGGGAATACTTTCGAAATCGAGGACACGATTGTAAGGATACTGGAAACGCCGGGGCATACCCCTGAACACATCTGCTATGTGGTTTCGGATACTTCCCGAGGTCCTGATCCGGCTGCTGTTTTTTGCGGGGATGCACTTTTTGTCGGGGATGTGGGCAGACCAGACCTTTTCCCCGGAAAAGCCAGGGAACTGGCTTCCATGCTTTACGACAGCCTGCACAAAAAACTGCTTTCCCTTCCCGACTCCTGTGAGGTCTATCCTGCACATGGGGAAGGCTCTCTCTGCGGAAGGGCTATGGGAGCTAAACGTTCGAGTACAATCGGATATGAACGCAAATACAACTATGCTCTCCGGATCCCTGATAGGGAAGGGTTCATAGAAAACCTTACAACAAATATGCCTCCCGCGCCGGACCATTTTAGCCGTTGCACCGAAATCAACCGGAAAGGGCCCACAAAACTCAAAGAAATTCCGCCTCTCAGGGAGATCCCCCCGGGGGAGTTTTTCAAATTTGCCGGAAGGGAGGATACAGCAATTCTTGACACCCGCCATTACGAAAGTTTCGGAGGAGAGCATGTCCCCGGTTCCTGGTGTATCGACCTCCGGAGCAACTTTGCTACCTACGCAGGCTGGCTCCTGCCTCCGGATAAGCAGATCCTGCTCGTCTCAGATAGTGAGGAAAATGCAAGGAAATCTGCGGTCTGGCT
This sequence comes from Methanosarcina sp. 1.H.T.1A.1, assembly GCF_000979295.1. Lineage (NCBI taxonomy): Archaea > Methanobacteriati > Methanobacteriota > Methanomicrobia > Methanosarcinales > Methanosarcinaceae > Methanosarcina > Methanosarcina sp. 1.H.T.1A.1. The sequence goes on from NZ_JJQY01000120.1 coordinate 6,758, forward strand.
GTGCAGGGTTGGGCTTGACAGTATTGTCGGTTTTCTGTCAGGGGAAATGTTTGCCTGGGTAACTGCCGGATTAAGGGCTGCCCATGTGCCACAGCTATCGATTCCTGAGCTCTATGAAGGGGTCCGAAGTAAAAATCCTCCTGTAATTTTAGATGTCAGGGTTCCTTCCGAGTATGAGAGTTTCCATATAGAACATGCAGTAAATATTCCGGTTCAGGAACTGAGGGAAAGGCACATGGAACTTGACCCTGAAGCCGAATATGCAGTAATTTGCAGCACAGGCCACAGGTCAGGTATGGGGTGCAGCATTCTCAAAAAACACGGATTTTCCAGGGTGAATAACACTGCAGGCGGACTGACCGGATACAACGCTGCGGGTTTCGGACCTGAGTGTCCGATGTGTGCTCTTTCCTGGGCTGGAAAAGCAGGCCGGAAAGAGGCAGAGGTCTTCCAGAAAGTGAAGAATATATGAGCGTCATTTCCTTTATTAAGCCGCTCTTCCCGGTTCCTGTGGCGTCTGATGAAGAACTTTCTGAGACTTCCCTGTCGCGTATCCTGTAATTTTTGAGGGCAGGGCATCTGTTGAACTGTATAGCAAGTTAAAGGGCAAGCTCCTGAAAATAGTAATTCATGGACTCCGGATTTTACCGGATGGTTTTAATTAATTCTCTCAATTGCGTTTTTTTCTTGTTTTTCCTCCTCAGGGAGGCTCACCGGAAGGGTTGAAGATCTCTTGATTCCGAATACTTCAGTCCTGTTTTTATTTCCTTTCCGATATTTACCTGTCACTTTTATAACTAATATAGGGGGCTGAAAATAAATAAAACTGTCTAAAAATTAACGGGCGTGGTAGATAAATATTTATAATAAGTATAAGTAGTTTATAATGAGGTAAAAACAAAAAAGAACTTTATAGTGGGGGAAGACATAATGAAAATTAGAGTAGTTAGTTCCAGGGAAGAAATTTTTACACTTAACCCTAATGAGCGCGTTGTTCATCTTGCCTTCAGGCCTTCGAACAAGGACATCTTTGCACTGGTGGAAACCTGTCCGAAGATTGAGGTAATACAGCTTCCTAAATCTTACAGGCGCACGGTCTCAAAGTCCATAGAAATGTTCCTTGAGATGCAGAGAATCCAGCTTATCGAAGGAGATGTCTGGGGGCACAGGAAAGACATTAATGAATATTACAGTATCCCGTCCTCAGTGATTGAAAAGATAAGAGAACTGAAGATGGAGGGTACACCTGCTGAGAGAATCGAAGAAAAGGTTTCAAGGGAAAGCAAGCTGAACCCTGAAATGATTGCTTATATCCTGACCAAGGAAGCCCCTGCCTGAAAATCTTATCGGGACAGGATTTTCCTACAGGATTTTCCTACAGGATTTTCCTACAGGATTTTCGTATCCTCTTCAATGCAGATAAGGTAATGTTGAAATATTCAAAATCTTTCAAGAACCCTTGTTTGCGATACAATCTCCAGCTTAAAACTTTAAGTTTAAGGACTCTGGAAGGTACCCTGACTTGAGATAATAGTGAACATCTATCTAGCGAAAGCTATCAGGTCAGGGGGACTCCGGGGAGACTCCATCAGTTTTTCCTGTAAATGTTTAATTTTCAAAAATCTTTTTTAGTAGTTTTTTATAGTTTTTCAGAATCCAGTTTAGACTTTTTGCTAATCAGTATCAAGTTTAAACTTTTTGCTAATGTTTAATCTAATTAATCCGGACTTATTAAAAGACTCTGCTTTTTTCCCAGGTAAGTTGGGCGAGGGAAGGTAATAACTTATATATTTTAGGCGGTTGTAATCTTTTTAGTCTTACCTGTAATTTTTTTTAGTTATTATAACACTAATAGGAGACTGAAGGGTGAAACTGGAACTTATAGAGCTGATTTTTCTTTCCGATAAGCGAAAACAGTTATTGCTTTTTCTGAAAAGTGGACCCAAAAATATGGATGAAATTACGGAAGCCCTTCAGGCAACTTCCACTTCCATCCTTCCCCAGATTAAAAAATTAAAAGATATGTCCCTGGTTGTTCAGGAGGACAAAACCTATATTCTTTCTCTGATAGGAAAGGTTCTCGTTGAAAAAATGCAGCCCCTTGTCAGCACTATAGAACTTTTTGAAGATAACTTTGAGTACTGGTCGGAAAAGGACCTGCAGGGGACACCTTCTTCTTTTCGGAAGAGGCTGGGAGAACTTGGTAAATGTAAACTGATCCAGCCTGACCTGGACCGCATGTTCGAACTTGACCCGGAAGTTGTGGAAAATCTGTCCAAGTCCAGCCATGTTCTTGAAGCCATAGCCTACTTTCATCAGCCTATGATTTATCTCTGCCAGGAGCTTGCAAAAAAGGGAGTTGAATTCTCTTTTCTAATGCCGGAGTCTGTTCTTCAGCGGTACTATACTGATTATATGGAGGACTTCCGAATTATGATGTCTCTTGATAATGTGAAATTTTTCCGGTATTCGGGAGAACTGAAGATTGCAAATCTTGCCGTTAGTGATAAGTTTTTCCTGATATCTCTTTTCCCGAAGAATCAGAGGCACTTTGAAAGAGAGAGCCTTATATGCTACGAACCCTCTTCCAGGCACCTGGGTACCGAACTTTTCAACGAGCTACTGCTGGATTCGACCCCTGTTACCGAAATTCCCCCAGAATAATTAAAACTCTGGTCATAAAATGATACTGTACAGGACTACTTATACAAATAAAGATACTGTACAGGACTACTTATACAAATACCTCTACTACTTATACAAATACCTCTATTACTTATACAAATACCTTCTACCGAAAAACTCGGCATAGAAACATTGTAAATCCTTTCATACAGGAGGTAGTATCATAATAGGTTTTTACGAACAGAGGGCAGCCTACGGTAAACAAATAAGATTGCTTAATTTTGCAGGTCTGCTGCTTATCCTGGCATTTTACATGTTTTCTCTCACAGGGCTTTTTGGCTTTGGTACTGATCCTGAGGACAAGTACGCTCTGCCTTTTATCCTTCTCATTTACCTTGCTGCAATGTGGGGCTTTTTTGGCATGAGATTCCTGATTACTTCCGACAGTGTGGTTGCAGTTTTTCCACCATTCAGGTACAACATTCCCTTTTCAGATATCAGCTCTGTGGAGATCATGGACAAATTCCCGTGGTATATGGGGTGGGGAGTCAGAATACAGGGGCGCAGGCTAATTTTTGCGGGAAAACACGCAAAAGCTGTAGCAATCAGAAAAGATAAGGGTTTTTTCAGGACTGTTGTACTGGTTTCTGAAAGCCCTGATGAATTCAGGAAACGAGTGGAAATGGCCATGAAATAATTCAGGCCACTCATTTTTTAACAGTCCAGGCTGGTTTACTTTATTGCTGCTTTTGTTACTCTGCCTTTTTGCTTTTATGCTTCAGTTTTTCTGCAATGTCAATACCGAGCCGTTTGCATTCCTGCAGGTCCTTGTCTGTGGGCTTATGAAGGATCCGGAGTACGGGGTCCACAACACTCATCCCCATTTCCCGCATTTTTTCGGCTATCAATATGGGTGCTTCTCCGCTCCACCCGTAAGACCCGAAAGCAGCTCCTATCTTGCCCTGTGGGTTTGTGGAAACAAGGGTTTCATCCATGAACTTTTCCATGGGCAGCAGCATTTTGTAGTAAAACGTCGAAGATCCAACTGCAATTGCTTCTGCTTCATTGAGTTCTTCGGGCTTTACATCATAGAAACTGACAACCTTTACATCCACATTCTTTGACTCAATCCCGTTCCCTATTGCCTCGGCCATAGCTTTTGTATTCCCTGAGGTACTGAGATAAACTACTATTGCTTTCAACCTGTATCCCCCTAGCGATCTAATAAAGTCTGATAACGTCTGATAAAGTCTGATAAGGCAAACCCCGGAAAAATGAGAGCAAAAACCGGCAGTTGCGTATCTAAAGCTCAGAGCTTGAAGGCGTAACCCTGGGGCTTTCCTCGCTCCCCAATCCAGCATTATTTATAAAAATTATTTTAAATAAGGGTTTCGTCGTCCGGATATAGTTCGAGCTTCAGATTGGTTGCCTTTATAAAAGGTCTGCCTCTATGCGAATAGGGGCTATATGGGTAACTACCTGGAGGGCAACGCTCTCGAGGAAATCGCGGACGTTCTGGGGAATCCTGTCCACAGTATGGGAAGCAAAGTTCAGGCTGCCTATTATCTCTCCCCTGTGCTTCATAGGGATTACTGCAACTGCAGTGATCTTTTCTTTCCTTAGCAGATCTGCCATCTCTTCAGCAAAAAAGTCCAGTTTATAAATGGGTTTCTCGGTCCAGACCTGCTTTGCTTCCGGGGAGTCTGCCCTGTATGCAGAAACACTTTTCACAAATTCGGAGGAGAGCCCTCTGTGCGCCACCAGGTTAATCTGGTCCAGAAGCTCGTCTTTCAGGTATATGCCTCCGGCATCGATCTCTTTTATTTTCAGGCAGGCATCAAGGATACGGGAAAGCATGGTCTGGAGGTTCCAGGTGTTACTCAGGTACATCCCGAGTTCTCGCTGAATCTCGAGCATTTCCTGTGCTTCTTTTCTTTCGGTAACATCAACAATTATTCCTTGAAAGTGAACCGGGATACCTTCCTTATTTCGCTTGATATACGTTCTCTCTTCAACCCAGCGAATATTGCCATCTGCGGTGATAATTCTATACTCCATCTCAAAAGAGTCACACCCTTCTCTAATTGAGTGTGCAAGGTTTTCAGAGACCGAATTGATGTCCTCTTTATGAATTATGTCTCCGTAAAGGATTTTACCCGATGTGAAGTCTTCTACAGTATATCCAAACTGCGTTACATTTTCTGAAACGAACTCTACAGGCCAGTTTTCCACAGTTTTCCACAGGAAAGCTACTGCTGAGCTTTTGTTGATTATCGTTTTCAGCAATTTCTGCATTTCGAGAGATTTTCTCAGGGCTTCTTCAATTTTTTTCCGGGGGGTTATGTCCAGCACTATCCCCTGAAAACCGGTTACGTTTCCATCTACTTCTCTCTGGATAAAAGTCCTTTCGTTTACCCAGCGCAGGTCTCCGGCTTTTGTAAAAATCCTGTATTCTGAATTAAAGCTTACTTCCCCTTTCTGGACGTGTCTTTCGAGTTCTTCTTCAACCTTTTTCAGGTCATCGGGATGTATTATCTTTCCGTACAGGATTTTCTGTGATAGAAAATCGTCAACTGTATATCCAAACTGTATCACATTCTCCGAGACAAAAGCTGCAGGCCAGTAGTTTTCATCCCTCCACAGAAATACCACTGCCGGGCTGTTGTTGATTATTGTTTTCAACAGTTTCTGAATCTTAAGGACTTTTTCCAGTTTTTCTTCACTTCTCTTCCGCTCGGTGATGTCGAGAACCACTCCCTGAAAGTGAGTTACCTCTCCTTCCGGGTTTCTCTGGATGAAGGTCCTTTCGTTTACCCAGCGCAGGTCTCCGGCTTTTGTAATAATCCTGTATTCCATATTGAAATCCGGAGCTCCACTCCGTATTCTTTTTTCAAGCTCCTCTTCAACTTTTCCAAGGTCATCAGGGTGTATAATATCCCCGTACAGTACCCTGCCCGAGATAAAATCCTCTACCGTATATCCAAAGTTCCCCACATTTTCGGAAACAAATTCCGCAGGCCACTTTTCTTCGTTTTTCCAGAGAAATACCACTGCCGGGCTGTTATTGATTATAGTTTTCAGGGCTTCTTCTCTTTCCAGAGCTGCATGAAGAGCTTTTCCCCTTTCGCCATTTGCAGCATCTGCTACATGGGGATAAGTATCTGTTTCTTCTCTGTTTTCAGAAGTTTCGCTGTCCATTATCTTCTAACCGCCTGCACAGGGATGTTTTCAATAACTTCTTCCGGGATAATGCGTTGGAAATTGTCAGTATGCCTGATCGCAAATTCTTCTGCATTCTAATTTACAGATCTGTTGATTAGCCGTCGACAAGTTTGCCTGTAATTTTCTGTCCGCTTTCTATTATATAATTGTGTTTTTATCGAATATCAGTTTTTTTGATCCCGGAATCTCTTTTTCCAGTTTAGCTGCACTCTGTAAAGTTGAAAACTATTTATTCATAAATCTCCGGGCTCTCTCAAAACTGTCTCTGCCAGCCATATTCGTTTTTGAAAAACAATGGAAATCTATATATAGTATTTTAAAGGTAATAAGATTCCGTATTCCGTGTTTGTAATAAGTGCCTGCCAGCCAGAAGACCTCCATCTCCACACCACCAAAAATGGCAGGCTGGAGAAAACTGTGAACCCGCATGATCTGTCATGAACCCTTCAAGAACCCCTACAGAAGAATAGTAGCATCCAATCCGGATGTCAACCGACCAAACATAAAGCTAAAACGGGTTTCAGGAAACCACGCACAGTACAGTAAAGACCCACGAATACGGAATACCTAATATGGCAAAACTAAATGGCTAAAATCAAAAATAGCTCAAATCTAAAAAAGGCTAGAGTGGCAAAATAGTCCAAAAAACATAAAACCTCCATAAAAGGATCTGCGGTACGGTTTTGAGGGAAGCCTTACTGCGATTCCTTTGCTTCTCAAACTCTTTTGTCCGATTAGCTTACTTATTTCTGTTCTTCTTATTCCTATCTCTTTACTCTGGCTCTTTTACTTCAGCTCTGCTTACCCTGTGCCGAAATAAAACTCTGAATTTTTAACGAAAAGAAAAAGGGAGGGGGAAGGGAAAAAGGAAACAGAAAGGAAAAAGGATGTATAAGTGAAAAAAAGAATTAGTGAGAAAAATAATCTGGTGAACGGGTGCGACCCTGTTGTAGTTAAATTTTTTGTGGTGTGTTGCTTGGATGTGATCTTGTAGATGTAGTCCAGGGCAGGTCCGTTCACTATGCTAAATTCAAAATCTCTGACTGGTTATATAAATATTTGGATACTATTATATTAAATTGCCTTTTTGTGATATTATGTATCGGTTTTAATGGTTCAAAGGGAGGTTTTTGTCCCGATTTAATCCTTCTATTGCCAGAAGGCAGTTGTCATTCTTTCCATAAACCATTCCGGCCTATTTTTTTGATAGATCTTTTTTCACTGCTGTTTTCTGTACTTTTATTACCAACCTTTCTATAAGTTTTTGTAGATTTTCAGCATTTTTCTATATGGCTTTTTTACAGTTTTTTCGTCCCCAACCTGTTTATACTATGAAGTTTTTTCCTATCTATACATTATAACAAATTATACTGATCGTTTTCAATATCAAGATCATAAGGAGACTTGCAATGAGAAGCGCCATTATCAAAGAGGGGCCTGAACGTGCCGCCAACCGTTCCCTCCTTAAAGCAACGGGGGTTACGGATTCGGAAATGAAGAAGCCGTTCATCGCAGTTGTCAATTCCTGGAATGACATAATCCCTGGCCACATTCACCTGAATAAACTTGCTGAGGCTGTAAAAGCCGGAATCAGGAACGCTGGGGGAGTTCCTTTTGAGTTCCATACCATAGGGGTCTGCGATGGGATTGCAATGGGGCATGAGGGTATGAAATATTCCCTCCCAAGCAGGGAGGTTATAGAGGACACGATCGAACTGATGGTCAGAGCCCACCAGTTTGACGGTATGGTCCTAATCCCTACCTGTGATAAGATCGTACCAGGACACCTTATGGCAGCAGGCAGGCTTGATATCCCTGCCATTGTTGTGACCGGAGGGCCAATGCTTCCGGGATACGTGGACGATAAATACACTGACCTTATCTCAGTCTTTGAAGGGGTCGGAGCCTACAGGGCAGGCAAAATTTCCGAAGCCGAACTTAAAAGGCTTGAAGATCTTTCCTGTGCAGGGGCCGGGTCCTGTGCCGGAATGTTTACCGCAAACACAATGGCGTGCATGACTGAAGCCCTTGGGCTGAGCCTTCCTGGCTGCGCAACTGCCCATGCAGTGGATGCAAAAAAGACGCGCATTGCCAAGGAATCCGGAGAGCGCATTGTAGAGCTTGTAAAAGAGAACATCACCCCAAGAAAGATTGTTACTCAAAGGTCCTTTGAGAACGCCATAATGGTTGATATGGCAGTCGGAGGAAGCACAAATACTACCCTGCACCTTCCTGCCCTTGCCCATGAGTTCGGGCTTGAGCTGCCCCTTGAGGCCTTCGACGAATTGAGCAGGACAACTCCCCATCTGATTTCCCTCAGACCCGGCGGCCCGAATTTCATGCTGCACTTTGACAGGGCAGGCGGGGTCGAGGCAGTCATGCAGAGGCTTGCTTCAAAACTCCACCTTGACCAGCTTACAGTTAACGGTAAAACTATCGGGGAAAACCTGAATGAGCTTGACATAGTTAACCCGAAGCTGAATAAGGAGATCATTACAACCCTTGAGAATCCAGTCCATGCCGAAGGAGGAATTGCAGTTCTCAAAGGCAGCCTTGCCCCTGATGGCTCGGTTGTAAAGCAAACCGCAGTTGACCCCAGGATGCGTGTCCATACAGGCCCTGCAAGAGTGTATGATTGTGAAGAAGATGCCATGCAGAGCATTCTTGCAGGGGATGTGAAGCCCGGAGACATTATCGTTATCCGTTATGAAGGCCCCAAAGGAGGACCCGGAATGCGCGAAATGCTTGCAGCCACAGCCGCAATTGGAGGTATGGGTCTGCTCGAGTCCGTGGCTCTGATCACTGATGGGCGTTTCTCCGGAGGGACTCGCGGACCATGTATAGGGCACGTCTCTCCTGAAGCCAGTGAAGGGGGACCAATAGGTCTCGTAAAAGAGGGGGACCTTATAGAAATCAACATTCCTGAAAGGGTCCTGAACCTGAAAGTCTCTGAAGAAGAGCTCCAGAAGCGGAAAGCTACCTTTGTGCCTCCGAAAAAGGAAGTCACAGGTTACCTTGCCAGGTACCAGCGTTCCGTCCATTCCGCAAACACTGGCGGGATAGTGGACTGAAACCGTTTAATACTCTATTTTCAAGGAGGTCTTTTCCTCCTTTTTTTTCTTTGTTTGGATTCAGGTATTTTCTTTCAGGATTTCATTGTTTTTCCTATCTTTGAACTGCACCTGCTGGAAGAGCATCCTTAGAAGTTTCCAGATACAGCCCTCCGGGAAACGTTTATAGTGCCCAAAAACGATCTTTTATGCAGCCTTATTATTCCAAACAATTTATCCAAAACCATTCATTCAAAACCATTTATTCCAAACAATTTATTCAAAACCATTTATTTCAAACAATTTATTCAAAACCATTTATTCAAAACTATTTTTTTATTGAGAAATTCAGGAGGCTGAAATTCTGGAAGTAGAGGGGTTATGTTCAATCTGCGGGCGCCCGGCTAAACTTCATACCTGCCATTTATGCGGAAAACTTGTATGTAGCCAGTGTATGGATCGTAGAAAAGGTATCTGTATAAGGTGTGCAGGTGGGAGGGAAGGGTCTGAACCCGACTCAGGGGATATCGGGACATTTAAGTAAATCAATCAAAAGTAAATCCGTCAAAAGTAAATAAGTCAAAAAAATAGATTTTCGAAAGGAGTAGCCAGAAATCTTTACGTTTTTCCGGCTTACAAGCTTACTCATATTAGCTTACGCTTACCAGCCGTGGATTTCTCCTTCAGGTTCATCCTCATCAAGGTAAAAACGAAACTCTTTTTTTTCGGTATCTTCCACGAACACGAACTTCTCTTCAACCCCCACTTTAGCAAAAGAAAGGGCGTCGTCCCCGTCTCTTACAGCCGGCAGGATGTCTACATCTACATGGTCATAGATCTCGCTCTCCGGCAGAAATGCTGTGATGATAAACCAGTCAATGTCCCCTGCATAATCCTTACTTACATAGCGGCTCTGGTCAGGTGGAATTTTGGTAGCTTTCTGGTGCATCTGGGCTCCGTCAGCCCTGTAAGCTACAAAACGGACGGTATGTCTTGTTTTATTTTTGATTATAGCCAGTATCTCACTCCCCTATCTTTTAAATTTTTTAAAATAACCCCATTTCAAGGAAATTTATATTATGGATTAAATTCTGCCGAGTAAATACTTTTGGAAGCAGAGTTTCTGAAAAGTGTTTTGTTGCTTAAAAGTGGATGCCGTTTTCACCTGTCAATTATTTATGAATGATGTGGATGTTAATTGCAAGTTAAAGTCTACTAAAGCCATGGATGTTAACTTTGAATGGAAATCTTCTGGATAAAAGCTGAAAATGAAACCCGAAAATGAAACCCGAAAATGGGGGTCTGAAAACAGGAGTCTGAAAATGGGGGTCTGAAAATGACTGAAAACAGGACTCTGATAATAAGGGTTGAAGTGAAATAAGGGTTAAAATAGGGCTGGAAGCAAGAAGCTCTACGAATCAAATTTTTAAAAGGCAACCCGAAGGCTGCCATAATTTCGCTTAAACTGGCGGTTTCTTAAATAGCAGAAGGCGAAACCTGTATTTTTGAAGAAATCAGACCAGCAGGTTAATCGGGTGCCTGGCTGCAGGTTCGATATCAAGGTCAGCTACTGACTCTGCAATCATTATGTCGCTCATGGCAGCCATGGGAAAAACGTATGGGGCATATTCTATGGGGCCGTAGAGAATAAAATCCCCGCCTGCCGCCTGTTGCAGGCAGGTTGAGCCTATATCGCAGATTTTATACAGGACCGGGTCTTTTTCTTTCTGCCGGGTCAGCCAGTTCCAGGCTGAGGGAGCATTATGAATTCCAGAGCCTGTAGGATGCCCCCATTTTGCTTTTGCGGTAATGGTCATTCTGAGAGCTATTCCGGCCCCGTTTCCCATAGGGGTGATGCTCGGGTCGATAAGCTTGTTAACTATTCCACACCTGTCTGCAATTGAGAGAAGGCCCTCTTCTAACAGGCCTGCACCTGTTTCGAGCATTTCCATCCTGCCCTGGAGGGAGGAGTCCATTGCATTAAAACCCAGGATAATAGAACTGTCAATATCGGACTGCGCAAGAGCTTCTATTTCAGAAGCATTTATGCTCATGTTTATGGAGTTATAGACTGCTCTATCTGCAAGCCCTATTTCACTCACATACTGTGCTGCATGTGCACGTACGGTCCCTTCGGGGGAATCGATGAGAAAAGGAGAATCCGAGATCTCTGCAATAAAATCAATATAGCGCGTGATGCTTTCGTTGGTAGTGCCAAAGATATGGACTATATGGGGATTTCCGGTAGTATCCGAACTCGACTCCTGCAGGTTTACGAGTTTTTCGGCAGCGGCCCTATCAAAAAGTCCTTTTGCCGCGTCTTCTACGATTTCGTGTTTATTATAAAAAATAGTCCCTGCAAGTACGGTAGGTAGTTCTCCAGGCTGTCCGCCTACCTTTACCCCTGCAATGTTAACAATTTCCTGTTCTTTCTGGAACTTAAACATCTTTACGCCCTCAAAATCCACACTTTTCAAAATTCACTTACTTCTTCTGATCAATTCACTTACTTCTTATGATCAATTCACTTACTTCTTATGATTTCAGGATTCGAATTGAATCTCTTAATTATGAAACATCCATATAAAACATACTAACTCTAAATATATTTTCAAATCAATATATCCCCGGATTGAAAGATCAGAGATTTTCTGCCAGGCAGATAATTCCTGCCATTGAATCCATTACGAATTCTCCTGAGATTATTACATCCCCTGAAGTGGGAACTGCAAAAGAGGACTGCCTCTTTTTCGGGGCACAGACAACCATGGGCTCTTCAGAGTATGCTTCTTCCCTGTCCTTATAATCTTCAACGACCTTCCGGATCTCTTCTGTGTCGTTCAACCCTATTCTGTCCAGGAGTGTAACCTGCTGCTGGAAACGGTCGACTGCGTCTCTGGAGATATTTTCTATAAAGGGAATTGCACCCTGCGAACCTATAATCCTGCCTTTTTCGTCAATCCCATTTGCGTGGATTGCAAGCAGGGAGTGGCCTGCCAGATGTCCCCTTGACTCGGTCCCGCAGATCAGGACATACCGGATATTGGAGTTTGAAATTACATTTACAATTATTTTTTCGACGCCAAGGTTTTCGGTCTTTGAACTCCCCCAGATGGCAGCATCAGGGCAGGCATCAAAGTGGCTTGCAAGGGTTACGACTGCAATCCTGGAATCAGGTTTTCCTGTGATGTAGTCCCCTTTTACAGGGGGCCAGTTCTCTGCAACGGTCTTCAGTGAATCACCTTTTTTCTTTCCTTGTGAAGGTAGGAGAGGGCACTTGCAAGCATGATGGCTTTTGTGAAATGCCCGCCTACCCTTGACGTGTCTACAAACACATAATCGTCCATTAATACCGGAGCTCCGAGTCCGTCACCTCCGCCAAGGAAGGCAATGGTCCGGAAAATAAGGTTGCCGGATATCCCGTCAGGGGCAATAATGAAGTTCGATTCCTTTATGGCGTCTTCAATAAGAATGGTATAGTGCCTGGTATCAATTCCGAGCTCCAGAGCTCGTCCTGTTACAAATTCCCCATCTGCGAGGGTTCTGTCCACGCGCCTGTCCCTTCCTATATCCCCTATCCTGCCTCCGGAAAGCACTCCGACTACAGGCTCGACTCCTAACCTCCTTATATACTCTGCACCAAGGGTAATCATACGGAGCTTATCTGCGATCGTGTTTCCTTCATCGATTCCAACAGGAGCGAGGAAAAAAGGTGTGCCGTCCGCTGTCAGAAGGAGGGCAAGTCTGCAAACCCTTTTCATGCCAAGGGCTTCTTTCAGGTTTGAGATCGTTCCTGATGCCTTTGCAGTGCCTCTTATAGCTGCATCCACCTTTCTTGAAACCAGGAGTTCCGAAAGGACTTTTTCGGGGTCGTCGGTATCCACAACCTCAAGTTCTGTCCCGATCTCGTCAATTTCTTTTTTGTTCCCTACAAGGACAACCTGTGCATATCCCAGTTCCTGGGCTTTCCAGGCACTCTCAAGAGTTTTGGGATTCGGTTCCCTTATTCCCATAGCTACCCTCGCCCTGTTCGTCCGGGCTCTTGCTTCGATAGCTTCAAGGAGGGCATACATGCCGTTCTTTTCCATATCCATCCAGACTTTTATGTAAGATTTGAAGTAGTTCAAAGAAAGACAAACACACACATTAATTAATTTTGCCCCCCGAGTTATCCCTCGGGAGTACGCAGTCCTTTTCGCTTCGCTCAAGAGGACAAACTTCTGGACAAGTAACACTACTTTAGATTCACTCAAAAGGGCTAACTTGTGGGTTTTATCAGTTATTTTCGCTCAAGAGGTATAATGAGCAATTAATGTTGCTCAGGTCTGAGTACTGATTCATGGGTTATGCTTTATTCTAAAAAAACGATGCTGGAAAAATGGTAGGAGTACAGGCGAGGAACTTGGGAAAAAATTAAAACATATAAAGTTAATAATGAGTTCCTTTTTTATTGGAATAAATTCTTTTTCATTGCCTTATCCTTTTTTCGAAAGTCATTCATTTTTTGAAATATCAAACCGACAGGGAATTAAAAGGAAACAAATCAAAGTTGCGCTGGCGCACCCCGCTGCAAGCAACGGGGTATGTTCCGCGCCAGCGCTCTGGTTATAATGATTATTGAAAATCGAATATTTTCATTTGTTGATATGCTTCTTTTTCTTCCTGATTTCCCTGGTTTTCAACATAGTTTTTGATAACATCTGACGTTGTTCCGTCTCCTACAGTTCCAATGTAGCCCCCGTCACTCCATAGTTCACCACCCCAAAGCTGTTTTTTGATTTCAGGGTATTGTTTAAAGATTTGTCTTGCTGTAATACTTTTTATAATTTGCATAACTTTTGAAGGAGAATACTTTGGTTCAGCTCCAACAAAAAGATGTACATGGTCACCATCACTACCAATAGCATCAAATTCAAAACAGTATCTTTCACTAATTCCAAAGCATACGTTTTTCAAAAAATTAATGAGCTCGGTCTCAAAAAGAAGCTTTTTACGATACTTAACACAAAAAACCATGTGATATCTGATTTTATAAACACAATGATTTGCATGTCGTAATTCCATCAACAGTACAAAGGGAATTAAGGATATAAAATCAGTTATTTAACAACGGTTACCGGGGAAGTTTTCCATCCCCGCAGCAAGCTAGCGGGGTATTCGACTGAAACAAAATGAAACATTCTTATCGATTTTTGCTGGTATTGTTCTTTTGTGAAACTATATATAAGAGCATATGAATTATAAGCAATTTTAAACTTTGTTGGAAGTATATTAGAACGTTTCGTTAAAATTAATGAGTGAGTTATCATAGTCATTTACGCAAAGAATTACACTTGAAATTGGATTGAACCTTTTCTAGTTCGAAAACTTGTGTTTTTTAGTTTGTGATGAGGTTTTAAGTGTAAATTGTTACATTCATAACTTTAGTAACTCACTCCATAACCTATCTTAACAGTCTGGATATAATATAGTACCGTTTTCATGGTTTTAAGTCGTTTTAGCCCCACTTTTTATGAGCATCTCGGCAATTTCCTTACGCCCCGTCTGTACTGCTAACATTAAAGCAGTTTCGCCTTTATTACCTTGAATGTTAACATCAGCACCATTTTTTATGAGCAGTTCTGCAATTTCCTTACGCCGTAGAATATATGGGATGCTAGCTGCTGCAAGCATTAGTGCAGTACGTCCGTCTTCATCTTGGATATTAAGATCAGCTTCACCTTTTATCAGCATTTCGACGAGTTTCAGTTTACCTTTATACGTTGCTCTCATTAAAGCAGTGTACCCATACCGATTTATAAGGTTTAGATCAGCACCATTTTTTATGAGCAGTTCTGCAATTTCTTTACGACCGTTATTTATTGCAATTATTAGCGCAGTGTTGCTTTCTTTTTTCTCTCGAATGTTAATATCAGCACCGCTTTTAATATAGGACTCAACCGTCCATTTGCCACCATTTGCTGCTGAATCTAAGAAAGATGCAGCCCTCCAAGCAGTAGCTTTTTCTGGTCCTAGTAATTTATCAAGTAATCCCATAATAATACACCTCAAAGCTATAACTCTTCAATTAATTAGCTTTGTCTTAACACAAAACTGTTTTTCATACTTACATAAAAGATCAAGGACACATCACTTAATTTAGCTCTTTTTCGAAGCTTTTTATTGGATAGAATAGTTTAACTTTTATTACGAAAGCCACCATAGAGGATAATAATAAGCAATATCAAAGCTGCGTAATTACGTACCTCTAAAGCCGCATAAAGTAAAAAAAGGAACACAAATGTTACTATCCAAGTGATTACCTTACTTACAGTACTCACAAGATTACCCCCATAATCTTTAAATTTTTATAGTAGAAGTTCTACTTCAAATTAGAGTATGAGCCTATATCCCAAAACCACTATTTGTCTATAAGTTCTAAAAATTTCAGATCTACTTCTCTAACCAGTAACTCGGTTAATATTTCGAAATCTACAATCAAGGAAGAATTTTTTGAGTTTTGGTATTAGCTCAAATATACACTAACAGAATAAATACTTGATTATATATTTCATTTTGTATATCATGAATATTTATATATACACGCTAAAAGAATAAGCATAGCAGTTTAACAATCAATATTCAACAAGACAAAACAATTATGAATTAAAAGAATTCAAGTGAAAAAACTCTAACTTTTGATTTACAGGTATAGTTAAAATCTCTGTAACTCGTAGTAATTACTAATCTTAAGACTGACAAAATACGAAAAAACGACATCTTTCAACCTCCTGTCAATTATTCTATATATGCCAAGAGTATAAGAATTCCCACAGCAGAGCCCTGGGCAAAAGCGTTCTGATCATTCTTGATAGACTTAAGTTTCATGGTCCTTCACCTCCCAAAAAGAAGAAGAGTTTTGTACTATTTAATTAAGTAGGTAAGGCAATAGCAAGACATCACTTTTAGATGCATAGAGTAACTAAATCTAAACAGATTTACATAAGCCAGGATAAAACATATAGAGCAAATAGTCTATGAACAGAGTCGCCCACTCTCATTGTCGCACTTCCTAAATAAGAAACATGGTAATGTGTTCGCCTGATGCCGAAAGTAACAATTAGCAAAACAAGGAACAACGACAACAATTTTTTTGCAATATACTTAATACTACAAAACAAAAACTACTTTCTGCGGCCTTAAGCCTGAAAAAAAAATCAAAAACTTCGTTGTTTTTGGCATGAAAGTCCGTGATGAAAAATCTCATCACGTACTCTCCCCGTCCTTTTTTCCCATAATTGCGATAATTCCACTAATTATTGTTATCCTTTCATCAACCGAGAATATCTCGGTTTCCACAATCTTCCTCTTTTGAACTTCTCCCTTTTGATATCCTGTTTCATCTTCATACATCTCATCGTTTGTTATCAGATGCCATATTATCGTTGCAATTTTCCTTGCCAGTGCAATAATCGCCTTTGCATGTCCAATTGACTTCTTTTTCCTGTTAAAAAACTCTTTTAACTTGCTATTTTTCTTTCTTGCTGCTGCTTGTGCAATCTGAGTCAGAATCCACCTTGCTACTTTTGATCCTCTCTTAGTGATTCTTCCGTTATGGTATTTATCCGCAGATTGATACACATTTGGAACAATTCCAAGCCATGAAGCAAGCTTATCTCCCGATAAAAAATCCCTGAAATTTCCTATTTCAGCAATAAGAATTGCTGCACCAAGCTCTCCAATTCCTGGAACTGACATCAAAATTTCCATTTCTCTTTTATGCTTTTGATAAGCATAATTGAAAATTTGTCTTTCCAGAACTTCAATTTCATCATCTAAATTTTTTATCAGGTTCAGGCATATCTGAAGCCTGATTGCAGCACTCTGGGAGATCTCTCTGTCCAGAATTTCTCTTATCTGAACACTTTTTTTCCTTACATTTGAAGAAAGCGATTCTATAATCTGATCAACATTCTTACCTGAAGATATTCCTGCTAGAATTGCTCTTCCATTTTTTCCAAAAATGTCAGTCAGCACATCACCGAGATGTAACATTTCGGACGAAAGAATAGCATGAGCTCCATTTTTAATATCTGTTCTTTTCCTTACAAGAGTTAGCCTTAACCTGACGTATGATCTGTAGTCCCTATGCTTTTTCGGAAAAATTCTTGATGGTTGAACCATTTTATTCAATGCAAGTTGTGCAATTACTTCCGAATCTATTTTATCTGTTTTTTTATGTGTAAATGCCTTCATATCTCGAGCATTTCCAACTATAACAGGCAAATGATCTATCAAAGACTCATAAATCGGAACCCAGAAGTCACTTGTTGATTCACATGCAACAACATCACATTTTTCTGATGTTACCCAATTTTTAAGGTTTAAAATCCCATCATTATCTCTGGCAAAACGTTGTTGCTGTTTTTCACCAGATCTACTGAGGATTGTAGCAATAACAAAACGTTTGTGAATGTCTAAACCACAAGATTTGTTTATTTCTCCTTCCAATTTACATTACTCCATCATTTCCAGGACAGTAGAATTGCCTCAAAGGCAATTTGGCATCCGTGATCAAAGTCACATCTGAGCCTTCGATGGCAATTAAATGGTTAGTTTTTTGACGGTTTCGTAGAACCAAAGTAAAAACAACCTTCCTGTCCAAGGTAATGATGGAGTTCTATTATCAAAAAAGGTAAGGAAAAAGGACTTTCATTCTTTGGGCATGTTATTCAAAGAATATCATGTGCGTTTTTTAGGAAAAGTTGGTTTTGTCTAACCCCATCCTTACTATCAGATGTCCTATTTCGATATTCTAAATATTCTAAAACGGCTCTCGATGCTTCAGGGGTTAAAAATGTATAAAATTCATATCCTACTTTTTCCCGAACCAAGTGCAAAGTTGTAATCTGGGTCTCTGGGTCATAGCCCTTAAAAAAATCTTCTACTTTAAGGTTTGAAATTTCGTTAATGGCTAAACCTGAAGCTACCCCTGTAAGGACCAACGCTTTTTCGATAGGATCAGCAACCGTTAATGCTTCTCTGATATCTTCCTTTGTTGGTATGGCCCTATTCTCCATCAACGGCCTTGCACATGTAGCAGACCGAGGCAAAACAGGCAGGATAATATTATAATAATTAAAAAAACTCCTGACTCCGGTTAACTTTGCTTTTATTGACATTGGAGCAATACCAGATCCTTCCAGGTATTCCCTAAACTCTCTTAGTTCGTTGAATATTTTCCTTTCCCGCATTAGTTTTCCAGATCTGATATCTTCCTCAGATTCCTTTATTATCTGCTCAGGGGTTTTATCAAGAAACTCGGTATAAACCCTTAAGCTGTCTATGTACCCCCTCTCTGGTTGTTTTCTTAGCACCGATTCCAGATAACCAGTTTTTTATATAATGGTCCTCAAACAGTTCTTTGTAATTCATGCTTTTTTCACCAACTCCCTGATAATATTAACTTAGATAAGTTCACATATAAGTAGTCCTCCTTATTGGTATGGTTTAAGATGATGTCGGCAATCGAATGGGCTGAAAAATACCGACCCCGGACCCTTGGAGATGTCGTGGGGAACAAGAAGGCAGTGCAGGATTTCAGGGCATGGGCTGAGGAATGGCAATCCGGGACCCCTGAGAGAAGGGCAGTTATTCTCTATGGGCCTGCAGGGATAGGGAAGACTTCAAGTGCTCATGCACTTGGCAGGGATCTGGACTGGGAGGTTATTGAACTCAATGCAAGCGACCAGAGGACTGCAGGTGTTATTGAGAAGGTTGCTGGCTCTGCAGCGTCAATGAATACGTTTTTTGGTGGAAAGCGTCTTATTATCCTTGATGAGGCGGACAATATACATGGGACTTCGGACAGGGGCGGAATGAGGGCTATTGCCGGGATCATAAAGGCCACACTCCAGCCGATCGTGCTTATTGCAAATGACATTTACGGGTTAACACCCACAATCAGGAACCTGTGCCTGGAAATTAAGTTCGGGTCCGTGCAGAGCCGTTCAATGGTCCCTGCTTTGAAGAAGGTTTGTGAGGCTGAGGGAATTTATTGTAGCTCGGAAGCTGTCCTTCAGATTGCAGAAAATGCGGGTGGAGACTTCAGGAGCGCCATGAATGACCTCCAGGCTGCAGCGAGCGGGAAAGAAGCGCTCGAAGTTGAGGATATCGGTACTGCAGGCAGGGATGTAAAGGAGAACATCTTTAAGGCGATGCAGAAGATCTTTAAAAGCACTGACTGTAAAAGGGCTCTTGAATCTGCACGCGGGCTTGATGAAAGCCCTGAAGATCTCGTACACTGGATCGATGAAAACCTGCCTATCCAGTATGCCCGTAAGGACGGTGACCTCGAAGATATAAGGACGGGTTTTGAATATATTTCAAAGGCTGACCTTTATCTGGGGCGTGTAAAAAAGCGCCAGAATTACAGGATGTGGAGGTATGCCAGCATGCTTATGGTCTGCGGGGCTGCCCTTTCAAAGACAAGACCGTATCCCGGCTTTATCAAATACCAGCAGCCTTCACTCTGGAGAAGGCTCGGGCAGACGCGTTCGAAGCGGGACATGCGGGACAATATTGCTTCAAAAATCGGAGAGCACAGCTTTGAGTCAATGCATTATTCGAGGAACAACCTTCTAGGGTTTTACTCGCGAATGCTGAAGGATGAGGAATCTGCAGTTGAAGTTACTGCAAATCTCGGGCTTGAGCTTGAAGAGCTGATGTACCTCTCAGGAAGCGCAAAGGCAAGTAAAAAACTGCAGAAAATTTACGACGACGCGCAGAAACTTCTTGATGAAAGAAAAGATAAAACCGAAGAACCGGAATTTTTTAAGGCTCCTGCTCCTACAGTAGACAATAAGCAGAGAACCCTCAGCTGCCCTGTTATAATTTCGGAGGAAGAAAAGGAGACTCAAAAGGAGACTCAAAAGGAGACTCAAAAGGAGATTCAAAAGGAGACTCAAAAGGAGACTCAAAAAGAGACTCAAAAGGAGGTTCCCGCCTGCAAATCTGAAGCTTCTGATTCTCATCCTTCGGAAGACAAGCAGAAAACCCTTATCATGGGATTTGACACACCGCCGGAGATTCCCGAAAAGAAAGAGACTTCAGGAAAGATACTGCCTGATGGGCCGAAACCTGTAGAAAATAATTTATTTTCTTTTTCCGCCCCCCTGCCTGAAAATAAATCCCTTTCTGAATCTGTAGAGAAGAAAGCTTCTCCTATACCTTCAAAAAAGAAAGTTCCGACTAACAGCGACCTGTCAAAACAAAGTATATCTGACGAAGCTTCGCCCTCCGCAGGCACTCAGGATAATACAGGAGAGGTTTTGAAAAAAGCTGAGCCTAAAACCCAGAAAACACTTTTCGACTTTTAAATTTTTTAGAGCGCAAATCGTTCATTTTTTCCATTCTGGATTCCCCAATCCAGAAAAATTCTTCTTTATTTTCCTTAAACTTTTTCTAAATTTTCAGTTTTTCTGACAGTCGGTTTATGTATGCCGCATTTTCGTACTTTACCTCTTTCAGTTTCAAAAGATGACGATATATGTTTTTTTGTGGGTTTGACAGCATATGTATTTGAAACTATTATACACAAATAAACAACCATACACAAATAAACAACCCGACTAAACAAATACACAATCCTCGCTACTGCAAAAGAGGAACTGAGGTTTTATGTGAGCGGAACCAACTGGGTTGACTTTGAATTAAAGAAGAAGTTGTTGGTGTGTTTGGGAAGTTTGGATTGGAATCCGCTCACAAATGCAAGTATACAACTTTAGTTATAAATACTTATTTAATATATTTAGTATATTCTCTTACCTACCTGATTTAGTGTTTCTTTACATGTAAAACTCTTTTTGTTTTATTCTATCGAGTTACAGTTATTTCAAAAGGTTCCCAGGAATTAAACCTGTAATCCGTATGATAACAGTTAAGATTAGTTAATATAAGTTGAGATAAATTGCGATAAATTGAGATAAGTTGAGATCAATTGAGATAAGTTGAAATTCTGCAGGCCTAATTGAGGTAACATATGGTAAAGTTGAGACAAGTCTGAAAAATGTTAAGAAATGTTAAGATTATAATATTATTTTTAAATAAAGTTGAGAAAAAAAAGCCGTGAGAAAAGTTTGTGAGCGGGCTTGGGGAGTTGGGGGAATAGTTGGGGGAATAGTTGGGGGATATGGGTTTGGGGTTATACTATGGAAAAGAGGCCCGCTCACTTAGCATGAGTAATATTACATCCTATAAATAGCTTTCTATAATATGCATTATAATTTATAATTACAATTTTATAGTTCTCATTTTCTCAAACAGTTCTTCACAATAATGTTTTTCTGGAACCTGTGCAGTCAGATAATGGATCTCAGGGTTTTTAATAACACTGGAAGAAGCACGGATAAGAAGGGATAGCACTTACTTGATAGTCTGGTGACGGCCCTCCTCACTGAAGAGGGCTGTTTGATTATTCAATTTCAGGGCAAAAATATGTGCATTATTATCTTATTTCCGTGACAGCATTTCCATTATTAATAGAGTTTAAAATAGGGTATTACCTGGTATTATCCTGAAATACGCCTGAATCACCCTGCAAAACTAGCTTGACTTCTATAGTCATTTTTTACAAGCCTATCAATAGTATCCTGATAATAGTATCTTATTGACAGTATCCTGATGACAGCATTATATTATAAGATCACGTAAACAGGTAGCAATAGAATTCGTATGAGCGGGTTGGGGAGTATGAATTGGGGTGTTGGGGGGTTGGGGTTATCTTACAAAAGAGAGACCCGCTCACATATTACACCATGTTAATCTCGTATAAATATATTTTGCTTGTATGAATTCTGATACAAAAAATGCCGAAAGAATACCTGTAAAAGGTGGGGATTTTCATACTTTCAAAGCAGTAACTTTATATTTTCCATTTCAGTTGTTTCCAGTTCTCTCTCCGAAAAATATAGGTCAATAATCCCCCTAAAGTGGGAGGCCCGTTTTTGCAAGCCTTGATTGACCAGCCAAAGTCTTAATTAACTCCTTCGGATATGTCGTGATACATTTGGATGCTTCCTCAGTCCACTTCCCTATGTGTATAGGGTCCTCAAAAAATCATCAATTTTTTAAGGGCTAATTAACCTCATTTAGTAGCCTAAGTGCATTGATCGTGCTTCCCCAATAAAAGTACAGGTGGAAAATAACTTATTTCAAATTTAAACAATTAATCACCCTTTATTTAAAATTTAAGGTTTTATTGCCCCTCTTTTTAAACACCAAACATAATGTGGTGGAAAACAAGCTCAAGAGCCTTAATTTCAAAGAATTTTAACGTTTAAATGAATAAAGCCTTAATTTGCCTTATTTAGCATCCCCAAGGATTAATAGAGAGTATTTTACTAAAAAATGAATTTTTAATGTGTACTTTTATTTGGGGGCCTATATTATGTGCCTATTGCCTAAAATAAATGATATAAACTCTCAAATTACACCCTCTTTTAGAAGGACCCTATATGTGTAGCATCAAAAGTCCTGAGAGGTAGGGGCGGCGTGTTACACACAAGAAGCATGTCCAACATTGACAAGATGAGACGTTTTTCCAAAACCGTGTTACTTGCTACGGAAATTCGTTTCCAAATCAGAGTGAATAAATCCAATAAAGTGGAAGGAATGTCCGAAAGTTGACGGATTTCCTCCCTAACTGAAGTAACGGGCATCCAACCTTAGAGATTGTGAAATTATGGGTATATATAAATATCATCCGTCTAAATAAATTTTCAAACCCTTCTCCGAACAAAAGACATATATATTACTAGTGACTTGTTGACTCTGCATTTCAAGCAACTGCTTGTAAGGCAAGCATTTAAATGATGTAAATGTAGCAAACTGGGCTCGTGGTCTAGTCGGTCATGACATCGCCTTTACACGGCGGGGATCCTGAGTTCGAATCTCAGCGGGCCCACTAATCTTTTTTAAGTTTACTCAGATTTTAAAACTGGGTAGTTTTTTTATATAGTAACGTTCATGTTTGTATTATTGTGTATTAACCGTATGTTAATTTTTCGATTTATAACTTAATACTTTATATAATACTGATATTGTTATATAGAAAGGGAAACGATAAAGACTTAGAATCTTTGTTACCTACAAAAAGATACGCTTTAATATATTTTGAAAGCGTTGATTCTTACAAAGATTATTCTGAATCTACAGTGGGGGAGGAGTCAGTATTGAAGAGAAGGAGCAGGACAGATATTGCAGTAGATATTCTAAGAGTAGCAATGAATGGGGCAAAGAAAACACATATCGTTTATGAGGTAAATCTTAACTTTAACATTGCTCAGAAATATCTGGAAATGTTGAAAGAAAAAGAGCTTATAAAACACGAAAACGGTGTTTTCATCACAACTGATAAAGGAAAAGTTTTCCAGGAAATGGCTAAAGAACTTAAACTCTAATATTTTTCCTTTTTCATTTATATTAGACTTACGCACTTGAGAAATGAAATCAAGTGCATATGGTCTTATCAACATTATTGTGAGTTATATCGTTAAGTGTTTTCAGCTTTTGTTTTCAGTTCAACTGCGTAAGTCCTATATATGTTTTTATTTTGTTTTCATCTTTTTTCTTTTTATTTCTACTATTCCGCTTTTCAGTTTTCTATTTTCCTT
This sequence comes from Methanosarcina sp. 1.H.T.1A.1, assembly GCF_000979295.1. NCBI lineage: Archaea > Methanobacteriati > Methanobacteriota > Methanomicrobia > Methanosarcinales > Methanosarcinaceae > Methanosarcina > Methanosarcina sp. 1.H.T.1A.1. Next base: position 30,306 of record NZ_JJQY01000120.1, read on the forward strand.
AATCTATGAGTCTATTTTCCTTAATCTATGAGTCTATTTTCCCATCTATTTTTTATCAAAGACTAAGTAGTGAAACCCATCCGAGAGAATAAAAGATGAATCATGACTCCAGAAGGAAACCGGTATCCCGGCAGTAAATCCATAATAAGGCTTGGTGAAGTAATAATCCTTCTGAACATTTATACGTTTCCGTATATATAACGGCATTTGGAAACATATATACTATGGCGATGATACTATGGCGATAAGGGCGCTTTTTTTAAACTGCACACTGAAAAAATCACCTCAGGTATCGAACACCCGTGCTCTTGTTGACAGGGCTGTGATTATTTTTAAAGAACTTGGTGTTGAGAGTGAGGTCATGAGGGTTGTTGACTACAATATAGCTTTCGGGATTTCTTCAGATGAAGGAAACGGAGACGAATGGCCCTTTATACTTGAAAAAATAAAAGCCTGTGATATCCTGATAATAGCATCTCCCATCTGGTTCGGCGTACGCTCTTCGGTGGCCCAGATGGTCCTCGAAAGGCTGGACGGGACATATATGGATGGGAATCCCGTAACAGGGCAGTATCCCCTTTATGGGAAAGTGGCAGGGGTTATAGTCACCGGCAACGAAGATGGAGCGCACAATGTTGCTGCGACCACACTCTTCAACCTGACCCACCTCGGATGTACTGTGCCTCCCAATGTTGACTGCTACTGGGTTGGTGATGCAGGTCCGGGACCCAGTTACATCGAAGCCGGAGGGGAAAAGCACCTTTACACGAATCGGACAGTAAGATACATGGCACATAATCTTGTGTACTTCGCCAGGCTTCTCAAAGAAAACCCTATCCCTACAAACTTAAAAAAGCTTGATGAGGAGGCAAAGAGGGTAAGCGACTGAAGCCAAACCAGCCTGAAAAGTCACACATTGATCTTATTTTTTCAAAAAGCCGTATACTTTTACAGAGGGGAATATTTTACTATGGAGATGGAGGGTGTTATTTGACTGAGGGGGATAAATCGATTGTAAAACTTAAGGTTGCGGAAGCCGATCAACGGGATGTCGGAAAAGGAATTGTCCGAATTGACGAAATATACAGGGAGAAACTGGGCCTGAAACCCTTTGATGTTGTGGAGATCAAAGGTGGAAAATCAACTTCTGCCCTTATAGGCCGTCCTTATCCCAGTGATGCCGGGCTTGATATTGTCCGTATGGACGGGCTTATCCGTAACAATGCAAAGACAAGTATAGGGGAATATGTGGAAATCCGGAAAGCTGAATGGAAAGAAGCAAAGCATGTGACCCTGTCTCCCGTTACGAGAGGCATGCAGATCTATGCTCCCAGTGAGACCCTCAGTGCGGTCTTCATGAACCGTACGGTTTCAAAGGGGGACTTTATCTCCACCACCAGCTTAAGGAGGTCCAGGGAGAGGGACACTTATAGCAAGGGGCTCATGTTCGATGACTTTTTCCAGGACTTTTTCGGACAGGGTTTCGGCCCCTCGTTCGGGCTTGGGGAAATCAAGCTGCAGGTTATTTCCACTTCCCCTTCGGGGATCGTAAAGATCACGGACATGACCGAAATCGAACTCCTGCCAGAAGCCGTGGAAATTCCTCCGGAACAGACCATTCCCACTGTTATGTACGAAGACCTGGGCGGGCTCAAGGATGCCATTACAAAGGTCAGGGAAATGATAGAACTCCCTCTGAAACACCCTGAACTTTTTGACCGGCTTGGGATTGACGCCCCAAAAGGGGTGCTGCTTCATGGCCCTCCCGGGACGGGCAAGACCATGCTTGCAAAGGCAGTTGCAAATGAGTCTGATGCCTATTTCATTTCCATCAACGGCCCGGAAATAATGTCCAAATACTACGGGGAATCTGAAAAAGCGATCCGTGATCTCTTCGATGATGCCGAAAAGAATGCCCCTGCAATCATCTTTCTGGACGAGATAGATTCCATTGCCCCAAAAAGAGCAGAGGTCACAGGGGAAGTAGAAAGAAGGGTGGTCGCCCAGCTTCTTTCCCTGATGGACGGCTTAAAAAGCCGCAAGAACGTGATCGTGATAGGTGCAACAAACCGCCCCGAAGCCCTGGACCTTGCACTGCGCCGTCCAGGCCGGTTTGACAGGGAAATAGAACTCCGGGTCCCTGACACCGAAGGCAGGCTTGAGATTTTCCAGATCCATACCAGGGGGATGCCTCTTACCGAGGACGTAAACCTCAGGGATCTCGCCCAGATTACCTATGGGTTTGTGGGGGCTGACATTGCGGCACTCTGCCGGGAAGCTGCCATGAGTGCTCTTCGGCGTATCCTCCCAAAGCTCAACCTGAAAGAACCCCAGATCCCAAAGGAACTCCTGGACACCCTGCAGGTCACAAGAGCAGACTTCGAAGAAGCCATGAAAGAAGTCCAGCCCTCAGCCATCCGGGAAATTCTTATTGAGATCCCCAATGTCAGCTGGAACGATGTGGGCGGCCTGGAAGATGTAAAATGCCTCTTAAAAGAAGCTGTGGAATGGCCACTTAAAAACCCTGAGTCTTACCGGGACATAGGAGTGGAAGCTCCAAAAGGCGTGCTCCTCTACGGTCCTCCGGGCACTGGAAAGACTCTTCTTGCAAAAGCCATTGCCCATGAATCCGACGCCAACTTCATCACAGCCAAAGGAAGTGACCTCCTCTCCAAGTGGTACGGGGAGTCTGAAAAGAGGATTGCCGAGGTCTTCATGCGGGCAAGACAGGTTGCTCCTTCCATTGTCTTTCTGGACGAACTTGACTCTCTTGCTCCCATACGTGGGATCTCCGCAGGAGAGCCTCAGGTTACAGCCCGGATCCTTAATCAGCTCCTCTCCGAAATGGACGGGCTCGAAGAGCTCCGGGGTGTTGTGGTAATTGGCGCAACCAACCGTCCTGACATCATAGACCCGGCCCTGATCCGTCCAGGGCGCTTTGATGAGCTTATCCTTGTGCCTATTCCGGATAAAGGGGCCCGGAGGGAAATCCTCAAGGTCCATACAAAGAAGATGGCTCTTGCAGAGGATGTGGATATTGAAGAACTCGTTGACCTGACTGACCAGTACACAGGTGCAGATCTCGCAGCCATATGCAAAAAGGCAGGAAGGTATGCCCTGCGCGAAGAAATCCATGCAAAAAACGTCAAACAGAAACATTTCCTTAAAGCGATTGCAGATACAGGGCCTTCAGTTACTCCGGATACCATGAAATATTATGAAGCTATTAAAGGCGAACTGAGGACCAAGAAGTCCAAGGAAATAGAAAATCCATCTTATATCTAAAAATGAAAATATAACAGATTTATTTTTTATCTTTTATTCTTTTTTTCTTCTCTATTATTATTCTTTTTTTATCTTTTATTCTTTTTTACTTTTCTATTTTCAATCTTTTTGAATATACTCATCGCACCCAAAATTATTCTATTGATATAGATTTTAAGATTTTGAATACATGAACATACCACCTTTTGTAAAACTGAAAACACAATCAATAATCAACAATAAAATAATATGGAATCAACGACTTTTACCCATTTTATATTTACTAAGATGCCTATTAATATTGATTTTTATGCGCTGACTAGTTACCTTTTTAATATTGATTTTATTTATAGTTCTCTTTTCTTTGTTTTTTATTTAATATTTTTTTACTGTCTTCGCATTGATCATTGTTTAAAATTGACCCTTTTTAGATTTTGTTCTTTTTTGAAAACCTATTTTGCAGGTTTTTTTCTGATCGGTATTTCGTGTTCCCGAAAGCAATTTATATATCTACTCTTTAAATAATGTTAACCAATGACATTAAATACCATAATTACTATCGGTAATATATATGCAGCTTCCAACACCCGAAGATCTTAAAAAAAGACGAAATGAACTCGGGCTTACCCAGAGCGACCTGGCTAAAAGGGCAGGTGTCAGTCAGCCTCTTATAGCCCGTATCGAATCGGGAGATGTAGACCCCAGGCTTTCAACGGTCAGGAAAATCCTTAATGCTTTTGAGGAGGCTGAAAAGGAGCAGCAGATCATCATAAAGGACCTGATGCATTCCCCTGCAATTCATGTTTCTCCTGAAGACTCGGTAGAAGAGGTGGTAAACCTTATGCATATTCATGGTTTTTCACAGATTCCCGTGCTTGACAGGGGTATTCCGGTTGGAAGTGTTTCGGAAGATATGATCATAAAACTGATGGGCGAGAGCAAGAAAAAATCCATCTCTCAGTTGAAAGTTTCAGGGATAATGGGGGAGGCGTTCCCGACAGTATCTCCTGGAATATCGATCTCAGTAGTTTCGCATATACTGGAAGGAAACCCTGCCGTACTTGTGGTAGAAAAAGGAACAGTCGTCGGCGTTGTAACAAAACATGACGTGATGAAGCTCCTCCAGGACCAATAACCGGAATCCTTTTTCCTTGAAGGAAATCTGAGACCGAACATGGAAAGCACATGAATTATATACTAGGATTCATTTAAACCTGAATCCTTAATCTAATTCAGTGCTCAACCTGTCTGAAATTGCCGAATAAACATGGCAAATGCGGTCGAAAATGTATCAGGGCATGAGATACTGCAGAGCCATCCTGGCACACCGTATCATAAAGATATAACCCTGAATTATTTCAGGACTACATGATTGAAAATTATAGAGTTTACATAAATTTCCTTTATATATAGAAAACAAAAACCGATTAAATCTTTGAAAAAGTGTGGAGTCTTATATAAATGGATCTGGAAGATACCCTTCTCATGATGCCTGGTCCCGTACCTGTCGCACCCAGAGTCCTTAGAGCAATGTCAAAACCGATGATCAACCACCGGAGTGCTGAATTTGCCGCAATATATACTGATTGCAGGGAAATTCTTGCTGACGTTTTTCAGACAAAAAACGACATCTTTTTGCTCAGTGGTTCCGGGACTGCGGGAATGGAAGCTGCAGTCGGGTCTGTGGCCGGAAGAGGGGATAAAGTTATTGCTATAGAAAACGGAAAATTCGGAGAGCGTTTCAAAGACCTTGCATCCCTCTATGCCGAAGTGGTGCCCCTGGAGTTTGAATGGGGTCTTCCTGTTGACCTTGAACAGGTTAAGGAAAAGCTCGAGGAAGGAGCAAAAGCCATCACCCTTGTCCACAACGAGACCTCTGCAGGTATCATGAATCCTGCTGCAGAAATCGGCAAACTTGCAAAAAAACACGATGCTCTTTTTATTATGGACGGCGTAACCTCCCTTGGGGGAGATGTAGTCAAAGTCGATGAATGGGGCGTTGACATTGCAATAGTTGGTTCTCAGAAATGCCTTGCAGCTCCACCTGGAATGGCAGCTGTTTCCGTAAGCGAAAAAGCCTTTGAGGTTATAAATGGCATGAAGAAGAGGCCTTACTATAATGACCTTAAGGCATATAAAAAGAGTGGGGATAAACCCAAGCCGGAAACACCTTACACTCCTGCTATTCCTCTATTTTATGCTCTTCAGGAAGCCCTTCACATCGTTAAAGAAGAAGGCATGGAGGCAAGGATTAGAAGGCACGCGACTCTTTCCGAAGCCGTAAGGGCAGCAGCCGGCGCAATGAACATAGAGATGTTCCCTCAGCTTAACGAGTACAGCCAGTACTCCAACACCATCACTGCAATGAAATCTCCTGCAGGGATTGATGGGGAAGACATTAAAAATGACATGAAGAAGCGGGGCATTATTATAGCCGGCGGACAGGAACGCTTGAAGAGCAAGATTTTCAGAATTGGAAGCATGGGGAATGTAACTGCAAGGGATGTTCTTTCCACTATCCAGCAGATGGAAATCGTGCTGAAGAAGCGGGGTTACATTGACAGCGTGGGAGCAGGCACAGAAGCTGCAACACGCGTTATTGACAGGTTATGAGAGGATTTAAAAAATCTTTCATAACCAAAGTTTATAAACGTTTCAGGAAAACCAGAAGAATATTAATCATTAAATTCCGATCGGATTCACATGCCCACAATAGGAATTGCAGATACCACGTTTGCGCGCTATAATATGGGGCGTGCAGCAATCGACGAGATACAGAATAACGTATCCGTAAAGATTAAAAGGGTAACCGTGCCCGGGATAAAGGACCTTCCGGTAGCAGCCAAAAAGCTTATCGAAGAAGAAGGCTGCGATATCGTAATGGCCCTTGGAATGCCTGGCAGGGAGCAAAAAGACAAAATGTGCGCTCATGAAGCCTCTCAGGGCCTTATCATGGCCCAGCTCATGACCAATACCCATATTATCGAGGTCTTTGTCCATGAGGATGAAGGAAAAGACGAGAAAGAACTCGCTTTTCTCATGGACAAGCGGACCCGGGAACACGCCTTAAACGTGATAAAGCTGCTCTTCAAGCCGGAAAAACTGGTCAGGGAGGCCGGTACCGGTCAGAGGCAGGGTTTTGAGGACGCAGGTCCTTTGAGAATGTGAAGCGACTTTAAGTTAAAAACAAGACTGGAGACCTTACTAGATGACTATCAGCCTAGGATTTGTTGTAGCTGAATTTAACAGGGATCTGACCTATCAGATGGAGCTGCTTGGAAGAGAGCATGCGGAATTTCTGGGGGCAACAGTTAAAGAGACAATTCTCGTGCCAGGAGTCTTTGACATGCCCCTTGCAATCAAGAAGCTCTGCCAGAGGGAAGACATTGATGCAGTGGTTACCATAGGGTCGGTAATCGAAGGTGAGACCGACCACGACCAGGTGGTTATGCAGCATGCCGCAAGGAAGATCATGGATCTTTCCCTTGAGTTCAACAAGCCAGTAACTCTCGGAATCCCGGGTCCGGGTATGACCAGGATGGCTGCTCATGAACGTGTCGACTATGCTAAAAGGGCAGTAGAAGCTGCAGTAAAGCTGGTGCGGCGGCTGTGAAGTTCCTTGATGCTTCAATAAGCTAGCAAAAAAGTAACAAAGCAGGACTATTCCTATGACATCCGCAAGGCTCAAGCGTGTAGAAGAATCCGCAACGATCAGGATCTCCAACATTGCAACCAGAATGATTAAAGAGGGTACAGACGTTATCAATTTTAGCCTTGGCGAACCTGATTTCGACACCCCTAAAAACATCTGCGATGCTGCAGCAAAGGCTATGTATGAGGGAAAAACCCACTACGCTCCTTCTGCAGGCATTCCGGAGCTAAGGGCAGCTATTGCCGAAAAACTGAGGACTGAAAATAATCTGGATGTGACCGAAAAAGATGTGCTGGTCACCCCGGGCGCAAAGCAGGGGATTTTCGAAGTGATGATGGGGGCCCTCGACGACGGGGATCAGGCCCTTCTCTTTGATCCTGCCTGGGTAACTTATGACGCCTGCATCCGTTTTGCAGGAGCAGAAACTGTCTGGGTTCCTACGGTTCCTGAGAAAGGTTTCCTGCCGGACAATTTCGCCGATTACATAAATGATAAAACAAAGCTCATTGTTGTAAACAGCCCGGGCAACCCGACAGGCGGAGTATTCGGGAAAAAGACCCTCAAGTGCATTGCCGATCTTGCAATTGACCACGACCTTCTGGTAGTCTCAGATGAGATCTATGAGAAAATCATCTATGACCGGGAACATATCAGTATTGGCAGTTTTGATGGGATGCAGGAGAGAACCATCACTGTAAACGGTTTTTCCAAGGCATACGCAATGACTGGCTGGAGGCTTGGATACCTTACAGCTCCCCCTGAGATCTATAAACTTCTACAGAAGATCCAGTCCCACTCTGTAAGCAGCGCCACTACCTTTGTCCAGTACGGTGGGCTTGAAGCCCTTCAGGGCCCTCAGGACGGCGTCAAGGCAATGGTTGACCGCTTTAAGATGCGCAGGGATATCCTCATCGACGGGCTGAATAAAATAGGACTTGAGTGCAAAAAGCCAGACGGGGCCTTCTATGCTTTTGCCAATGTGAGTGAGTTTGGAAACGGGACCAGGGTTGCTGAAAGGCTCCTGAAGGAAGCTCATGTGGCAGTGACCCCGGGAATTGCTTTCGGGTCTTCCGGCGAGGACTTTATCAGGATTTCCTACGCAACATCCATTGATCGAATCCGGGAAGCTCTTGACAGGCTTGAAAAGATATTTGCATAAAACACTATTCCGAAGCAACCTATTTAAAAAGAGATCAAAAAATATTTTCTTAATAAAAACGGTAGGGGTAAATTTACCCATACCGTTTAAGGACCTCTTTTATGATTGCGCCGGTACTGCAGAGGGGGCACTCCTTTGAAAATGGAACCCTTACTACTTTTGCAGGTAGCCCTCTTTTAGTAAGTTCTTTTTCCAGAAGCTCAATATCAAAATACTGATCGTAACCCAGGGCAACGATGTCCGGCTTTATCTCTTTCAGGGGTTCGAACATGTCTGTTTCACTACCAAGAAGGGCTTTGTCCACCGTTCCAAGTGCATTTACCATCTCAAACCGCTGCTCCTCAGGAACTATTGGTTTCGGCTTATGAGTCACATTGGAATCCCTGGCAATAATGACGAAGAGCTCATCTCCAAGAGCTCGTGCCTGGGTCAGGAAATAAACATGTCCCGGATGCAAAATATCAAAAGTTCCGGTAGCAAGTACACGTGTCAATAAATCACCTGATCTCGGGTAATATCCTGCAAGCATAAGAAACTTACTGAAAATAACCCCACTTCCTGACTTATAAAAATTCAATTTTATTCAACCTGTATATGGTATGAACGATTATTGCTAATTTAAGAAATAGCCTTTGTGGAAAGAGACTTTCAATTACCATAAGTAATATATATGGCTCATAATTATGACTATTAATCATTGGAATGAAGATCTGACAGCGATAGTCTTAAAATAAATGATGCAAAGCCAGAAATTTTCACCTCTTCCGGAAGTGGCTGTTACCCCGGGATTATCACAAGTAATATATAATTCTGGCAAAAATTACCATCCAGATAAATTTGTACTAAGAGGAAACCCGCATGGTTGAAAAATCGGTTCATGAGATCAATAAAAAAATTGAAGATGGAAGCGTCAATGTAGTCACAGCCGAGGAAATGGTCGGGATTGTTGAAAACCTTGGCGTGGAAGGTGCCGCAAGAGAAGTGGATGTGGTCACTACAGGCACTTTCGGAGCCATGTGCTCTTCAGGTTTGATGCTTAATCTAGGTCATTCGGAACCCCCAATTAAGATTCAGAAAGTCTGGTTCAATAATGTGGAGGCATACAGCGGGCTGGCTGCCGTTGACGCTTACCTTGGAGCTGCCCAGATCTCGGACACACGCGGGATACAGTATGGTGGAGCACATGTTATTGAAGACCTGCTGAGGGGAAAAGAAATCGATGTGCATGCAACTTCCTATGGGACAGACTGTTACCCCAGGAAAGTACTTGATACGACAATCACCCTTAATGACCTGAACGAGGCAGTCCTTCTCAACCCCAGGAATGCCTACCAGAAATATGCTGCTGCAACAAACAGTTCAAAAAGGATTCTGAACACCTATATGGGAGAGCTTCTGCCCAACTTCGGGAATGTAACCTATTCCGGAGCTGGAGTGCTTTCTCCTCTCTCAAATGACCCCAGCTATGAAACTATCGGGATGGGCACAAGGATTTTTATGGGCGGAGCCCAGGGCTACATTATCGGAAACGGGACCCAGCACTCCCCCTCCAGCGGGTTTGGGACCCTCATGCTTAAAGGGAACCTGAAGGAAATGAATCCTGATTATTTAAGGGCTGCTTCTTTTACAGGCTACGGGACAACCCTTTATATGGGAATTGGAATTCCGATCCCTATTCTTAATGAAAAACTCGCAGCCTCAACTGCAGTGCGTGACGTGGACATTATGACCAGTGTCCTCGACTATGCTGTGGGCAGCAAGGATAAGCCTGTGATAAAGCAGGTAAACTATGCCGATCTCAGATCAGGCTCGGTGCAGATTGATGGAAAGGATGTTCCGACTTCCTCCCTCTCAAGCTTCAAGAACGCAAGAAAGATTGCAAATGAACTTAAGGAATGGGTAAAGCACGGGAACTTCTTTGTCAGCATGCCTGTGGAAAGGATTTGCTGTGAAGGCTCGGCAAAATCCATGAAACAGACTCAGGCAGTACCTCTCGTAAAAGACGTCATGTCCGATTTTATTGTAACAATCAAAAAGAACCAGACGGTTCAGGACGCTGCAAAGAAAATCTGGGAGAACTCTTTCAACCACCTTGCTGTGATTTCGGATACAGGTGAACTGGTAGGAATCCTGACCGCCTGGGATATCTCAAAAGCCGTCGCCGAAAACAGATTTGATTCCGTAGAAAGCGTCATGACGAAAAAAGTCCTTACCTGTGCCCCGAACGAACCTGTAGATCTTGCAGCTCGCAGGCTGGACCGCTACGGCGTTTCTGCAATGCCTGTAATCGATGCACAGAGACAGGTCCTCGGAATAATCACCAGTGACAATATAAGCAAACTTCTTGCAAGGAGGTACTGAGCGTGAAAATAAAGATCAGCATCCCTACGGAAAGGATCCATAATCCCATTATCTCCGAGTCCATTATCGAAACAGGAATCCTGCTTAATATCATGGTCGCTAATATCGACTCGACTTACGGAGAACTGATTGCAGATGTGAAAGATTCCAGGTTCGACAAGATTAAAAATGCTCTCGAATCAAGAGGGGCAATAGTTGCAATTCTGGACCGGCCCATTCACAGGGATGAGGAAGAATGTGTTGAATGCGGAGCCTGCATCTCAGTCTGCCCGATGAAGGTTTATGCTTTTGATGAGACCTGGGGCCTCTGCGTGGACGAAAAGAAGTGTATCCAGTGCGGCATGTGCATCAAGATGTGCCCGCACGGGGCTTTAAAACTTGGAGAATGAAAGAAAACCGATCCGCGGATTTTTCTTCTCTTTTCCTTTTTTCCTCACCTTTTCTTTTTTTCTCTCTTTTCTTCCTTCCCCCGGTTTTCAGCTTTTTTTATCCGGCATAGAGCGCTCATACAGGAGTTTAGTTGTGGATACTGATTTCTATTTTGAAACTCCTCTTATTTATAGATTGAAACAAATAATTATAATGTATAGTAAGATGATAACAGGTAAAAGTCATCTGCTGTTAGAAGTGTGTGCTGTCTGAAGTACTTTCTTCCAGAGCTGCATTTTAAAAGCATATCAGCAACTCCCGCAAAAGCAGATTTTTTGTCTCTGTATTTTTTCATTCTGAGAAACAAAACAGGCGGGGGAATCTTTACAAAGAAAGTGAATTTGCATAGTGCCTTTGGAATCCTTGATAAAGGGGGAGCAAACCTATGAGAATCCTTGTACTTTATTCAGGCGAACTCGGAAAAAAAGTTATCCAGAATCTTATAAATCCGTCAAGTTTCTGCGTGTCGTGCGGTGAGCTCTGCAACCACTGCCGCCAGGCAAGGAAATCTTATGCAAACCTGATTGTGGGAATCCATGAGTTTCCGGACGACCTGCCTCCATTTATTGAAGAGCCCGCCCAGTTCCTGCCTCCAAAGCTTCCGGAATGTGATTTGATCCTTGCTATAGGGATCCACCCCGACCTCCTTGCAGCCCTTCCGGAAGTCGTGCAGAAAACGGGGGCAAAAGCCGTAATTGCACCTGCTGAAGACTCAAAGAAGACTCCTGCCGGTGTCCTTGAGCAGCTCAGAAAAGAACTCGAAGCCACAGGTGTTGAATTCGAGGCTCCAAAACCCTTCTGTGCCCTTGAAAAGACCGGAAAGCCAATCATAGATGCTTTTGTGGACCTTGGCTTCGGAAGGCCGGTGCTCAGGATCGAGATGAGCCCTGATGGGAAGATGTTCATCGGAGCAGGCGTAATCCGGGATGCCCCATGTGGCTCAACCTGGTTTGTCGCAAAAAAGCTCGGCTGGACCGATCTTTCGGGATACAAAGAAACCGTCTCAGGAGCCCATCACTCCTATCCCTGTACCGGAAGCATGGACAAAGACCCCCAGATCGGGGATACTATCCTGCACAAAGCCGGATATATCATCAGGGAGGCTGTGGAAGATGCAATGGAATGTGCAAAAAAAGAAAAGGACAGGCTTTCGACAACCTGCGGCGAGGAAGTTCAAGCCCTGGCTTCTGAAAATTAATACGGAAAAGAAGAAAAGGCACAATTTTTTCCTTGCCCTTTCTTATTTTCCGGAGTAAAGGACCTGGTTTGGGTTAAGTGTAAATTACGTTTGAAACTCTTTTTTCGGTCTGCGCCTGGAAATATACCTCTTCATAAGGCTGGACCACTACAAATCCTTCTCCTCTGAAAACCATCTGGACGGATTCTCCGCTGCTTTTTCCAATGAGAGTTTTCAGGGAGATATCGGTTTTTATTTCCGGCTCAAGGTTTCCTGACCAGGCAACTGTGACGCTGGGGGAAGTGAAGACCGGACGTTCTTTAGTTACCCTGAAGGTCAGAGGGTCATGGTGGGTGGTGATGGCAACTATGCCGGTTCCTTCAAGTTTTACGTTGTAAACCTCATTGTCCATTACTCCTGAGAGCTTTCTCATCATCTTGATATCCCAGTTGATAGAGTTTTCAATAGCCAGGATGTCGTTACAGTTTACGAAGATAGAGTCGTTTTCAAGTTTCAGAACCGAGACCTTCTTCCCTTTGTCCGCAAGGTAGAGTTTTCCCCGTCCTTCTGCTTTTATGAGGCTGATACCTTCTCCTGCAAGGGATATTTTCACGAGCTTTCCAAGCCCGTGTTCAAGGCCCCCTTCCCGCATAAACCTTATATCCCCTGTGTATGCGACCATGGAGCCCATTTTTGTCCATACCATGCCGTTGAGGTTTACCTCTAGCAGGTGTTCTCGTTCCAGTTCAAAAACTCCCTGCCCAGGGGCTCTTTCTCCTGTGCTTTTGATAAAATCTTCTAACGAATGGCGTCCCATCGTTTTTTCACCTCTGGTCATATTTGTATTTTTATTATAGTGTCACTGTTTAATATTTTCTAATAAATATAAATAAGTATTCCTGTATTCCTTTCAACTAAACTGATGTGAGTTTATGTATTTGGAGCAAACTTCCTGTTATTTATATGAAGCGTGCTAAACAATTGTAAAATATAAAATCTCGTTTTCAGTTTTAATTTCAGGAGGTAGCCATGAAACCAAAGATTGATTCCACAAGTTTTGGTTCGATTACTGTAGAAGGAGAGACTTTTGATTACGATATTCTCATCCGCCTCGACGGCAGGGTTGAAAACCGGGAGAAAATGCTTTCAAAAGAAAAGTACGGGACTTCTCATAAAATATCTCTTGAAGAAGCAGAGCATATTTATGAGGAAGGGACAGAAAAAATCATCATAGGGACCGGGCAGACAGGTTTTGTGAAACTTTCGGAGGAAGCGGAAGACTTTTTCACGGGAAAAAAATGTGGAATAGAGCTTTTCCCGACTCCCTGGGCAGTTGAACGCTGGAATGAAATCGAAGGCAGAGTCTCTGCAGTGTTCCATATAACCTGCTGAGAAACAAAGACAGACAATTGACAGGCAATTTTAAGAAATAAGGCAGAGCTGTCTGGATTTTTGCTGAAGCAGCCCTGCCTTACGGTAAACTCCTGTAACTGCATTTTTTCTGCATTTTATCCGGTTATATTTACTCAAATGCTTTTATTCCAATGCTTTTTGCTTGAATTTCCTTTATTTCCTTTTTTATTTCTTTTACATGTACATCCATCTGAGGGAAGGGGATTTCAATTCCTTCTCTTCTGTAAGCCTCAAAGATCCCGGCAGTCAGATTATTCTTTACAGCCGCAAAGTCCCCGGTTTTTGTCCAGGCCCTTAGCTGCAAATTTACGGAAGAATTAGCAAGTTCGGTAGTGACCACTGCCGGTTCAGGGTCCGGGAGTACAAGAGGGTGCCCTTTCATAAGGTCGAGAGCTATCTTGATAGCTATTTCAATGTCTGAAGAATAGCTTATGCCCACATCCACGGAAGCCCGTCTTGTAGGCATGCGGGTCATATTGACAATGGAACTTCCCCAGACAAGCTTATTCGGGATTGTTATAAGCTGGTTGTCAGGGGTCAGGAGTTCTGTTGACATAATCCCGACTGCTTTTACTTTTCCCGTCTGTCCGTTTACTATTACCATCTCTCCCATGTCAATAGGCCTGATTGCCGCAACCCATACTCCGGCTGATAAGTTCGTAAGGGTATCCTGCATCCCCAGGCCCAGAACCAGGCCTATTATCGCAGAAAGCCCGACTACAAAACTATCCACATCAAAGCTCAGGCTCTTCAAAAAGGCCAGGATAACTATCACATACAGGAGGATGCTCAGAAAATGTGCCAGAAACTGAGTCGTAAGGTCAGGTAGTTTTGTTTTCTGTATTCCTTTCCTGAAAATATAAACAAGAAATTTTACTGAAATAAATCCTCCAATCAGCACTATTATTGCGAAAATCAGCCTGGATACTGTTATATCAGTATACGGAATCATCTGTTCTATTATTCCATTGCTTATTCCATCAATTCCATTGCTTATTCCATCACCCATTTTTTATTTCCCTCGCTTTTTAACACATATAGGGATTTAAGAAATATACCCCAAATAACTGCGTCAAATAATTAACTTTACCAAATTATTTATCCTATTAAATTATTAATTATTTTAAGTATTAAACCCTAACGAGTTCTAAACCGTATAAAATTATTAATCTATAGATTTATTGGCTGCATATATTTATTAAACTCATCAAATTCAGGAAGGCCTAAATTGAAGTGGATCAAAAAGCTCTTCGGAAAACAAGAAAGCTCTCACGAGAAAATTATTTCCAGTGAAGTTAGTTTTGATGAACTGCCCGTATTGCTGGAAGAGAGTTCTCAAAAAATATCTTCTGAAATAGAAAAGGATGTCTCGGGCCTTTTCAGAAAGCTTGAAGTTGCGATTTCTGAGCTTAAAGAAAGCAATTCCAGACTTCTGGAAGCAAAAGTTGAGGGAGATTTTGACATAAGGGCTGTAAAACGAGCAAAGAGCAACCGGGAAAATGTAACAAAACAGGTCGGAGTCTTCATAGATAAATTAGGAATTCTGGAGAATACGGATTTCAGGGCTCTTAAAGGGTTTCATGAAGCAGCTGTGCAGAATCTGGACACCTGCCTTGAACATATGAACCAGAGTTTCCGATACACCAGGGCTGTCTTTCCTCAGGAGTCAAAAGACGTTACTGAAAGCCTTGGCAGGTTGGGTCAGGTTCTTAATGAGCTAAGGGAAACGATTCGGGGACATAAAAGGGAAATGGAAGCTATTGAAGCAGCTTCTACAGGCATGAAAGATATTCAGGAATTATCTGCCTCAATGGAGGCTGAAAACCTGGAAATCGAATCTAAAAAACGGAAAATCCAGACTTTAAAAGATGAAATTGCCAGAACCGGTCAGGCTCTCGAAGATTTCAAACAGGGAGAAGCCTGGCAAAATCTGCAGAGCCTTCAGGGAGAATTAGATATTGCCAGAGACAGGCTCAAAAAAGCCGAAACAGGCCTGAACTCCCTTGTCATTCCTTTTTCAGGCAACCTCTCAAAGATAAAAAAACTCCATGAAAGCAGCAGGTATACTTTAAAGCCAGAGGTAAAGCAGCAGCTTGATATCTGCCTTGAAGCTCCTGTAAACCTTGACCCTTCTTTTTTCCCGGAGCTTCAGAAGGTTTTTGAGGATCCTGCCCTTGACATACAAACTCAGAAAAAAGAGAAAACCCTGGCACAGGTCAGATCTGCAAGTTCGGGCTTTGAAGAGAAGAAAAAAGAATATATTGCAGCCCAAAAAGCGTTTGAAGCAAAAAAAGCCGAACTCGCAAGCTCAGATACCGGAAAACTTGCCGGCCTTGAACACAAGGAGGCAGAACTGCTGGCAAGAACCCGCATGCTTGAAGAAGAAGTTGAAATTTCCGAAAAGAAATTGACTGTTTTAAAGGAAGAACTTAAAAGTAAAGAAAAAGAGCTTCAGTCCAGTGTGACCGTAATTGACAGCAGCGTAAAAATTCAATTCCTGCCCTGAGATTCAAGAATTTATAATATTACCAGGAGAACCTGAATTTTAGAGGGGATTTTTAGAGAAATCCCCCTTACCTGAGTAATACCTTCCCTTGACCACAAATTACTTTTCCAATCTAATTTTCTATCTCTTCTAGTTTTTGCTTTTTTCCTGTCGCTTTTACTTCTGGCTTTCCTCTTCTCTACTTTTTTGCAGGAAAGACCACTATTCTGCGTCAAGCGTGACAAGACGGTTCGGTAGAGCGAATACGGTTGTATGGATCAGAGATATTTGTAATTCAGTCCTCTTGAGAGAAGCTCACTGCAATAAACTATAAATTAGTCTGCTTGAGCGAGCGAAGCGAGTGAAACGGACCGCGTACTGTTGCGATTACATCGCAACTCCCAGGAAATCTTCGATTTCCTGTGATCCCGAGGCGCAATTCGGGCGAGGCGCAAATAGGAATGTGCAACTCGGCAAACAAACTTTTAACCTGACCAAACTGGAGGCTTTAATCCAGATTGTATGCTTTGAACCTCCGCACACTTGCATAAAATTTTGTTAACTTCCACTCAGTTATTATTCTATTTTTGGCAGGAAAATAGTCAACTTTATTCTCTAACAATGGCTCAACTTTTTTCTCACTGAATCCAAAAATATTCACCCTTATTTTTTTGAAGCTGGTTTTCCATAGAGACTTCAATAAACCAGGTTTGTTCTCTTATTCAGATTCATAAGCCTGTTTTCTTCAAAACATAACTTCAAAATGGTTTGAAGTTTTATAAAGAATTAAATGCTTTGCGGAAAAATAAATAACTAAAGAGAAACAATTAGTTATAGGGAATCAGGGTATATTTTAATGACTTATGTAAATAATTTAAAAATTTTAAAACTCAAAATGGGATGTAAAGGGGATAAAAAAGTTTGAACAGAAAATTCCAAATTCTGCTGTTAATAGGGGTTTTGCTACTTGTTGCGGGTACACTTCTTAATATAACCAGAGATCCGCTTCTCTTGAGCTCAGGAGCTGTGGCTGCACTATTCATGATTCTACTTTTCAGAATAGACCCTCTGAGCCCTAACGAATAACAGGGAAAGAGGGGTTTTATCTTTTTTACATACAAAAAACTTAATAATTTTACGTTAAACTTATTTTTTACTGGTTTTGCCTGAGGTATAGAGAATGGATCTTAGAATCAAATTCGTATCAATCTTCCTGATGCTTTTGCTTTTCGTTTTTTTTGCTGGCTGCTCCGGCCAGGAGACAGAGCAGGACACGCCCGGCTACGCCGCAGATGTACTCAAAACAGAGGCTGTAACTTATTCGGGGCTTCTGGGCCAGGGTGCCTCCCTGCCGATAAATTATAATCTGGAAGCCCTCGATGTCGAGTTAAAAGCGCCTTCTTATGAGTTGCCCCTGGAAAGAAATAAAATCTCCAACTATGGAAACTTTTCAGGCAGAATCCCTCTGAACGAATCCGCTCTTAAAATGCTGGAAAGTAATGGTTTTGTGGTAATAGAAAACCCTTACAACCCCGCAGAAGAGGACATAACTTCAATGTACATTACCCTCAAAGAAGAGGAAATACCTGTTTTTATTACTACGGACTCCCTTCTGCACCTCTACCACATCCAGTTTGATGAGACCCTGCGCCAGATAGAGGAAAAGGAGTTTTACGATACTCTCTGGGAGACTGACCTTGCCCTGCTAAACGCCTCGGTAGAAGAATATAACAGTGCTTCTAACGGTGCTTCAGGAGAGGAAAAGGAAGCCGCAAGAAGAAACACAGCCTACTTTGCGGTTGCTTTGAGCCTGCTCCAGCCGAAGCCTGAGCAGATACAGGCAGCAGAAGACCCTTACGGCTTTGTTGATGAGGCTCTTTTCCCGGCAGGTTCGGCAGAAAAATATCAGTTTGAGGTCCCGTCGTTTGTAAAAGAAGAGGTCGAAGCCGAACTCGTTTTGATAGAAGCTCACGGAGGTTTTGCCCCCTCTCCGATTTTCCTGTACAAAGAAGACTATTCCCAGTACGTGCCAAGAGGCCACTATACCCGCTCCGAGAAGCTGCAAAACTATTTCAGAGCCTTTATGTGGCACGGCAGGATGAGCATGCTCCTGAAGGATGAACTGATTAAATCCGAAGACCCTGCAAAAGATGCCCGCATCCAGACCATCCAGGCAAGCCTGATTTCTTCTCAGCTCGAAAACGAGCCTGAGCTTCTCAAAAACTGGGATCGGATCTACGGGGTTACGGCTTTTTATGTGGGCTTTTCCGATGACCTGGGGCCTTACGAATATATGGAGGCTATGGACTCGGTTTTTGGCAATGAGGAGAGGGAATTTAACGAAACAGCGGTAGAGGAGTTAAAGACTGTACTTGCCGAAAATCAGGGCCCGAAGATCTACGGAGGCACAGGAAACTGTGTCCTGGAGCCGCCCTTCACCCCGGAGCAGGCTGACGAATGCCTTGAAAATACCACAGGCTTCCGTTTCATGGGGCAGCGCTTCATCCCGGACTCTTACATGTTCTCAAACCTGGTCGGAGCCTATACAGGCGAATATCAGGGAGAGAGGGAAGAGCCCTTCACTTTCGTAATTTCAGGATCCGGAAGGCCTATCCGCGGCTTCCCGCGCGGGCTTGATGCAATGGCTCTCCTTGGTTCGGAAAGGGCGGTTTACTGGCTCGACGAACTGAATGATTCCAGCTACGAAAATTACAGTGTCCGGTACGGGGAACTGGACTCGGAGTTTTCGAACTTCAGCGCAGCCGAGTGGAACAGGAACCTCTACTGGTCCTGGCTCTATTCCCTCCAGCCTCTCCTGAAGGACTATGGGGAAGGATACCCGACCTTCATGCAGACCGATGCCTGGAAGGACAAGGAACTGAGTACCTCGCTGGCTTCCTGGGCCGAACTCAGGCACGACACTATCCTCTATGCCAAGCAAAGTTATACAATACTTGAGGGGTCCGCAATGCCGATGCCTCCAGAAGAAAAACCGTTTGTAGGCTATGTAGAGCCAGTCCCTGACTTTTACGCCAGGCTGCTTGCCTTAACGAAGATGACAAACCAGGGACTGAATGAAATGGGTGTGCTTGATCCTGTTTCAAAAGTAAGGCTTACCGAGCTTGAGAGCATCCTTTCCAGGCTTCAGGCAATTTCGGAAAAGGAACTCGAAAACGAGGAACTGACAGCAGAAGACTACGAGTTCATCAAGAATTTCGGGGACCAGCTTGAAGGAGTCGTAGCTGAAGTTGACGATAAAGCCAGAAAAACAACAGTTGTGGCTGATGTCCATACCGACGGGAACACGGGAGCTGTACTGGAAGAAGGAGTGGGATACGTGGATATGGTCGTAGTGGCATATAAGCTTCCGGATGGCAGAATCCTTGTAGGAGCCGGACCCGTTATGAGCTATTATGAATTCAAACAGCCAATGTCCGACCGCCTGACCGATGAAAAATGGAGAGAAATGCTGGAGGCAAACCCGCCGGAAAGGCCGGAGTGGAGCTCCACCTACATTTCTTAATTTTTTTATTTTTCAAAGTCAAAAAGATCGATATTGCCTGAAAAATTTCTTGAGGGCATAAGCAAGGACTGATTTGCATGGACTCGTTTACTGCGGTCAGAAATTGCCCGGAGATAGACATAGAAAGATATTAATTGTATAAGTATGAGTAATAATATGTGGGTTATATCATTATAGTAAGCCCCTTGATAAAACAATGAGGTAATAATATGTGTAGTGTTGGAGATTCGTTTGATATCGATATGGAAGGGAAATTGCCGTTTAAACAGTATGCATGCAAGGACTGTGGGAATAAATTCAAAGGTATTGGCAAGAATGTGAAGTGTCCTTCCTGCCAGTCTGCAAATGTAGCAGAGTCCTGATTATCAACTGGATTTTTTAGATACTTATTTTTAACATGGAAAAACCGACTTCTTCTAAAGACATTTCACTGAAGGAAAGTGAAATGCTTCTCCTGCGCGGCACGGCAGGAATAGTGGCTATTGTGAAAGCAGGTCCGCATGGGCAGTACTTTCTGGAAACTGAAAACGAAGAAATTGTACTCGGACTGGAACCTCATGACCTGATTGTTGCTTCTGCGTTTTCGGTGGATGAGAAAACTGAAAAAGGTCTTAAATGCGTTCTCTTCATGATTCGGGAAATCAGGTCCCCATTAATAGTTCTTCCAAAGAAACATCCTGCATCACCAAGGCTTCCAATCGTAGTTTCGGCTGGTAAAAAGACCGTGCTGAACTGCAATATCACACCTGGCACGCACCCGAATCAGGACGTGCTCTGCGGTTCAAATGAATTTGATAGCTTGGAGGTAACGGGAACACTGGAGGGCGTGCAAATTAAAAATATGCCACAGTGTGAGGTATTAAAAGTTAACTTTGATATCTGACCAACCCATTTCTTTAATCCAATTATCCCTAATTCTAATATCAGATGTCAGCTTCCGTTTTTTAGTACTCTCTG
This sequence comes from Methanosarcina sp. 1.H.T.1A.1, assembly GCF_000979295.1. NCBI lineage: Archaea > Methanobacteriati > Methanobacteriota > Methanomicrobia > Methanosarcinales > Methanosarcinaceae > Methanosarcina > Methanosarcina sp. 1.H.T.1A.1. The sequence continues at coordinate 50,726 of NZ_JJQY01000120.1, forward strand.
ATTGATTTGTGTATATATTGATAAATATACTCCAGAGCCCGAGACAGAATTTTTCAGTTTCTCTTCGCGTTGCAGTGGTCTGGAGCCGGCCTGTCAGGTTAAGACAAAAACAATATTAAGCCAACCGCAGGTCGGGATCCTGGATAACATTTATAAACAGATCACGATCTGAAATGATACTTTTTCTTAACCCCGAACCTGTATTTAAATCCAGGTAAAAATAAGCTCCTCCGCCAGCTTGTCTGGCGGCCCTTCTCAAAAGGAAGAAAAGAGTAGAAGTAAGAAAGAAGAAGTTTGAAAATACAGTAAAAAGCAAATTTAGATTACTACTTGCCTTTTCTCTTCTTCATATTGTTTTTAAGTCTGCTGTCCTGCATCGAGTGTGACAAAAACGACACAGTACAGCGAAAAGGTTGTACGGGTTAGAAAGATCTGTAATACACTTCATATAGAGTAATACACTTCAGATCGAAATCTTCTCTTCCCCTTCAGGTTTACTTGTTTTCTGTTCCTGCCTGACCTGACTGATTAGCTTTTCAAGCTGCTCCCGCGAGATGCTTTTACGCTTTTCTTCGGTGCAGACCTTAACTTTTTCGATCAGGGCACAGAGTTCGTCCCGTTCGAGGCAGAAACCGATGCTATTGAGGATTCCTTTCAAGGCTTTTGTGCCCGTGTGCTTTCCTACAACAAGGTTACGCTTTCCGCCAACCATCTCAGGGAGGAAGAGTTCGTAGGTCCTCGGCTCTTCAAGGATTGCAGCGACGTGGATTCCGGATTCGTGGGTAAAGGCATTATGTCCGACAACGGCTTTGTTTACCGAGGGTGTAATGCCTGAGTATTCCGAGACCATTCTGGAAAGTGCAGTCAGCTTTGTTGTATCATAGCGGTCGATCCCGTACTGTACTCTGAGAGCTACCATCACTTCTTCAAGGGAGGCGTTTCCTGCCCGTTCTCCTATTGCATTGACTGTTGTATGGAGCTGCTTTGCTCCGGCTTCGGCGGCTACAAGGGTGTTAGCGGTAGCCATTCCGAGATCATCGTGGCAGTGGATGCAGATTGAAGTGTTTACGGACTTAAAGATCTCACTCACAAGGTAGTGGGTTGTGATCGGGTTCAGGATGCCAATGGTATCTGCGAGGCTTACATACTGCACTTTGTACTCGCTTTCAACTTCCTTGAAAGCCTGCTTGAGACGGTCAACCGGAGTACGGCTTGCATCTTCGGCTGCAAAACGCACTTTTAAACCGTGGTCAGTTGCATATTCAATGGCTTCCTTGGCACAGCCGAGCATTTCCTCAAAACTCCTGTGGTATTTGTATTTGAGGTGCATGTCGGACATTGCAATGAAAATGCTCACGATATCGACGTCACATTCAAGGGCAGCGTCAACATCCCCTTTTACTGCTCTTGAGAGACAGCAGATCCTTGAATTAAAGCCCTGGCTTGCAATTTCCTTTACGATTTCCTTTTCGTATGCGGAAACTACCGGAAATCCGGCTTCTATAACCTCAATACCCATGGAATCAAGCTCATTCGCCATTGCCAGCTTCTGTTCTTTCGTGAACACAACGCCAGGGGTCTGTTCCCCATCGCGCAGAGTCACGTCGCAGATTTCGATATCAAGGGGGCGATATTCGACGAAGTCCATAAGTGTATTTCTGGAGTACTGCTCGCTCTCTGACATGGTTATTGTTTCCCGTGATTTTTATCATTTTGAGGAATTTATGATTATTTTTAATGATATTTGTATCAACTGCCCTGAAAAATAATTCAAAGGCCTGGATAAGAAAGTACGAGGCTAAAACGCCATTAAAAGTCAAAAAATCTAATATTTAGTAGAATTAAGCATTAGCTTTACCTACACATGTATAAATGTTTTCCTTGGAGGAAAAGAGTTTCCGAGACCAACGTTCCCATATTCGGGGTAAAAAAGACGCTTTCAGTTCTTTAACCTGAGAGCTGAAAGTGTCAGGGAATAAATTTCAGGGAATATCAGATGTAAAACCCGGATTTTAAGGAAAAAGGTTCTAAAAAAATTGTGGCCATAAGACAAATTAAAGTTAATGAGAAGTCAAACCTGAAAGAAGGCTTTTCAGGAAAGTTTCCGCTGAACCCTCTCGTAAAAGCAGGTATCTGAAATCCTTACAAAACGCGCAGGGAATTTTGATTTCTTCAGTTTGACAACATCATCAGCCCTGATCCTGTAAGACTTCTGCCCGTCAATTGCAATTACAGCCTCTTTTTTAGGGTCTGACAATTTTACTGTAATCTCGCTGTCCGAAGGGATAACCCAGGGTCTTGACGATAGCTTGAAAGGAGCAACAGGGACTACCACGATTGCATTTACCCTCGGGTTTACGATAGGGCCTCCGGCGCTCATTGCATAGGCTGTTGAGCCTGTGGGGGTTGCAAAAACCACACCATCCGCGCGAATATCATCAAGCCGGCAGTCATTAATGTGGACTTCAAACTGAATAATCTTTGCGGGTTTTGCAGACATTACAGCGACCTCGTTAGTGGCTGTTTCAAGCATCTCCCCATTAAGGAAAACGTCTACCCGCATCCTTTCGAGATACGAAAAACCATAGAGAACTTCCTCTATGGCCTCAATTGCATCTTCAGGCTCCACATCTACAAGGAAACCGAGAGTGCCCATATTAATTCCCATTATGGGAAGAGGGTCTTTCATTTTGGCAATGTTCCGCAGGACTGTCCCATCGCCTCCCACAGTTATGATAAGTTCGACTCCCTCGTCCCTCATTCTTTCGACAGGAGTCCCCTCAATTCTCAGGACATCGGCTGTGGCAGTGGAAACATAGATCTGCACCTTCGACTGGAAGTTCGAGATAATATTCCTTACCATCTCAAGTACTTCAGGACTATCACAGCGCGATGCGAGCCCTATTTTTTTAATTGCCAAATTATCCCTCTGCGAGTAAGCTTAAAAGTTTTTTATGTACGTGTCCGTTGGACGCGACCATCTCCACTCTGGCAGTAACATTATCAGGAAGTCTTAAAGTCTTTCCGTATCCGTCCGTAACAAGCCCACCGGCTTCTTCAAGGATAAGCTGACCTGCTGCCACATCTGTTACACGCAGAGCCTTTCGGACATCCACAAAGGCATCAAGCCTGCCTGAGGCTACATAACACAGTTCAAGCGCCACGCTCCCGAACAACCTCACGCGACGGACATTGCTGTATATCTTTCTGGTCCTTTCCACGTTTTGCCTGTAGCCGTATACACTGACACAGAGTTTATTCAGGTCCGAATTCGCGGAGGGTTTGATTTTATTCCCATTCAGATATGCGCCCTTTCCGGCTTCTGCATAATACTCTTCCTTGAGGGCAAGGTTGCTCACATACCCGAACCTGAGGTCTAAGAGGTCGTGAGAGGCAAAAGCTATTGAAACGCTGTAGAAAGGAATTCCTGCAGAAGCATTATATGTCCCGTCGAGGGGGTCAAGCACAACAGAAAACTCAGGAGACTTCCCGATTACAAGTTCACCAAGTTCTTCACTGAGTATCCTCATGGACCTGCCGTCCGCCTTAAACACCTCGATAATGGCATCCTCTGCTGCAAGATCTATACCGGTAGTCGGCGTCCCGTCAGCTCCCATACATACGAAGCTGCTTGCCGAATCAGTGCCCACAAGGTCACAGGTTGCATCGTATGCAGCCTTGAAAGCCTCCCGGCACAATTTTAAAAAGTTTGAATCTGAAGTCATTAAGGGTCGGATCCTTCTTATCTCAGGGTTCCAGGTTCCACATACCAGGTTTTCGGGTACCTGGAACTGAGGTTTCGTAAATCAGGACTCAGGAAATTCGTCAGAAATTTCATTAGAATTTTCGTCAGAAAGTGTATCAGATACCCTGAGTCCCGGAAATCAAGAGCCTCGGGAAGGCTCAGAGCCCAAGGGCTTTATTTGTTTTCTGGATTGATTTTGCGCCGTCGCTCTCAAGCTCCATCATTGCGCGGATAGCATCCACGTTTTCAGGGACCACAATGGATTCCTGATGGATAGCCTGGAAGAAGTAGAGTTCCCCTTCGTGCATGGTGACGGAATCAGTCCAGACGCAGTTTTCCCACATATCGTTTCTGGGGCGCTTTATGTCCCTGGCAACTTCCATGATTTCAGCCGTGGAAGATATGCCCTGCCCTACGAAACGGATTCGTGACTGGGAACCAAGCACTTTCCTGATGTCTTCGGCAGTGCACTCGTTCTTAAGCTCCATGTTCACGGTGTGCAGGTGCTGTCTCTTATACACATCTCCGAGCCCACGAGACGGACTCCTATCTCGTATGCCGTCTT
>NZ_JJQY01000118.1:0-2137 GCF_000979295.1 Methanosarcina sp. 1.H.T.1A.1
ACCCGGAAAGACCTGTTTACTGCAGGGATTGTCTTCCTAACCACAGGACACCCAGAGAAAACAGATACTAAGTGTTATTTGTGTAACTGAGTTTACATTAACACTTAACTGAGTTACATCAACACTTATTTCTTTTCCACTTTTTTAGTACTTTATAAAACCGGAATTACTTTTTCTTAACTTCTGATCTTTTGCAGCTTTGAATATTTGCAGCTTGAGAAGGAGCACTTTGCAGGGCTGATTAGTTTTGCTTTATCAATAGATTTTCTTCAGGGCTATTTTTTATGTATCCAGGACTTACGCGGTTGAACTGGAACTCAATAGCATTAAACTTTCAACTATATAATATATAAATTAAACTTCAACGTCTGTTGTACTTGATTTTATCTCTCAAGTGCGTAAGTCCTGGTATCAATAGGATTTTTTCTTAAAATAACATCCATGTGTCTTCGGCTAAGAGAGGAATCATGGTAAATTGCCCTATTTCTGCGACATATCTCGAAAACATATATTGATCTGAGTTGAAACATTGATCTGAGTTGAAACAGGGTATCGATTTTAGTTTCGGTGTTCGAAATTTGAAACTAATTTTTGCTCTAAAATCGATAGCATACAGGCCAGAAAATTCCTTAACCGATGACCAATCAAATCACATCAAACATCTTTTTTCCCATGCTCGGATAGATATTGCTCAACCGCACGTTTTGGACTATGCCATGTTTTTCCTATTTTTACTGCATCAAGGAGTCCCTGTCTAGCCCGCAGGCTGAGATATTCCTGAGAATAAGGGGTTTCCAGGGCAAGTTCTTTTAGAGGCAGTAGTTCGTCGTTTCCTCCTGAGATGGAGAGATACAGGGTCAGGTTTTCATCCACGGCTTTTGCAATGAAATTGGTAAATGGTCCGAGGTTTCCTGCATCTGCAGCTTTAAGGGATTTGTAGTATTTTCCTCTATCCTCTTTTTTGAGCACAACAGGAGGATAATCCCTTGCAATCAAATACAGGTTTGTGAGGAGTCGGGCTACTCTGTCGTTTCCGTCATTGAAAGGATGAATCTCAACAAATCTGTGATGCAGGGCTGAAGCTGTTTCAATGGGATGCTCCTTGCTTTCAGCAATATTTTCGATCAGTTCATCCATCAGTTCCACTATCTTCGACCAATCGGGCGGAGTCTTTACTGCACCTGTTATCCTCATATTTCTGGTGCGGTATCTTCCGGCATCCTCAAGTATACCTCTGGTTACAATTTCATGGATCTCCTGAATTGTAACATGGTCTATAGCGTGTTTTTTCTGTGCTAGCTCTTCCACCCGGTCAAAAGCTTTTGCGTTATTGCTCACCTCAAGATGTCCTCGGAGTGATTTTCCGCCAATTGTCAGCCCTTCTTCCAGAATAAGTTTTGTTTCCTGGAGTGTTAGTGTATTCCCTTCTATTGCATTGGAGTGATAGGTATGCACCAACCTCATATATTCATGAAGCCTTCCTAAAGCATCTGCCGGAATTGGCCTCATGGAGTTTAGCCGCTTCATTTTTTCATCTATTCGTGCAAGAAGTTCTTCTTGAATCAGGGGTATATCGGTATCGGCCATAATTTTACATCTCCGATATATATCCCGTGTTATATATCGGTATCGGCCGATTTTTGAGTTATCCGATAGTTGGATCTTTTTTCCCGGTTAATCCAATTGAAATATATTTCTCCTGGCGGCAGTCTGCTGGAATCTTCCCGGAATCCTTTTGCAGATCTTTGGAAAAATCGAAAACCTATTACCTTTTGCAGCTTTAAAAAGAGTATTTTCCAGCCCTATCAGTTTTGCACTTCATATATCGGTTCCCTCGAGGCTATTTTTTAGATCATCAATCATATTTTTGGCTTTAGAGAGCTGTTTTCAAATTATAGTGGCAGGTTTTTCAGGCGAAGCCTATTTTCGGGAGCTCTCAGAAAATGGGCTGTTATCTCCTCTGCAAACCATGTCTGGAAGTTGTTCCCTCATTTGAAAGAGTGAACTTTCATTTATATGGATACCTTTATATATTATAGATGCTATGTATGTGTGTTGATAAATAAAGAGACGTATACTCATCTGTTATTAAAAACCAATTTTTGTTTTTAATCAAAGAGTTCTATACAATCTTATT
>NZ_JJQY01000075.1:0-1991 GCF_000979295.1 Methanosarcina sp. 1.H.T.1A.1
GAGATAGGAGTCCGTCTCGTGGGCTCGGAGATGTGTATAAGAGACAGATTATGAACTCATCTGTATCGTTGCCCAGAGTAATTGCCGGGTCTCTCAGGAATGGATAGTACTGCGAAGTGTCAAAGAAAGGAGGTGTAGGAGAAGAGACACTCTGGTTTGCTGTCCAGAGATAGACTGCATCGTTATCAGGACCTATGGCGTTAATTCCTCTCTGGATAGCATCACTTCCTGCAGGAACTATCTGACTGGTCGGAAGCTCTGTGGCATTTGACACATTATACTTGTCAAGAATCGCAATCCTTAGCTCTTCGAGATCATCCATCAGGTCAAACTCTGTTTGCCCGGTTCCGCGAACCCTCAGCTCCGGATAAGCATATGGGTCAAGTTCCACAGTTTCGTTGGGAGTAATCCGGAAAACAGTAGCAGGTGTATTATTTATGTAATCGTCACCAGCCTGCGTGTCATTGAACAGGGCTGGACGGATAAATGCGGCAAATGTATCGGAGTCGTTCTCCAGGCCCATGTTCAGCATGACTGAGGGCAGTACCTGGGTATTAATTATATCGTCCGAATATCCTGTAGATTGGGCAGCATCCCGGATGCGCTGATCAATGCCTCTGTCAGCCGTAATGATTATTATCGTGGTTTGGTTGAAAGGATTCCCGGCCGACCCGTTTGGAGTCCCTTCGGTTCTAATAACCAGGTTGTTCACTGTGTCTGCTATGTTGGCAAAGATCCATCTCTTCTCATCCCCAATTGTCCTGTGCATTATGTAATTATCATAGCTGAAGTACCTGCATTCAGGCGGGGTTCTTCCCACGAAAACAACAGCTTCATCAGGACCAAGGTTCCAGAACGGAGTTAGATTCCCGCTCATTCCAAGAGTACTTGTTAATTTAGAAATCCGTTCTTCTACCCCATAACCAGGAGCCGTTGGAACAAAATACGCCAAGTATTTTGTGCTGGGATTATTTCCATACGCAGAAGGTAATACTCCTGCCTCTAATAACCTGATTAAATCAAAGTACCCCAGCTCTCCTTCCTGTACAGTGAATCCGTCCTGCTCCAGAGCCTGTTGAAAAGCTCCCGCATCATACGTTTCATTCTGTGCAGTTTCATTCGCTGCGAGGCTGGTTCCTGTTAACAGTATAAAAGCAATGCCAATTATTATAGCCATTATATATTTTTTCATATATATCCCCCAGGTTAATTTTTCATTTAATATATTAGAAACCTTGTCAGGACATTAACTAAACTTGGATAGTTGATCTGTTGATTGTTCGAATGATTCCTTACCCCCAACCTGTTTTGACTTATCCCTATTTTGTAAAAATAATACCACAGAAATACCCAAAACGCATAACAAAACTTTAAAACTCATTTTTCATGTTATACTCCCAACAGCCGGTTGTACTATACTGCTTTCAAAGATCCCGGATAGCTTCCCGCTCGACGCAGGAGAGCGGCCTTTCCCGTGAAGTCTGCAAAGAAGCTGAAAAAATACGAAGAAGCTGAAAGGTGTGCAAGAAGCTGATAAATATGCGAAGAAGCTGAAAATTCTGAATTTTAGCAAATGTAACCCTGAAAAAAGCTAGAACTTGAAAATTTTTCATTAGAACCATTCTAAATAACAAAATTTATTTTGCAACGTCCCCAATACCAAAAAGATATTGGAGGAGTTTTGTGGATCTGGTAGCCCTCGCCCAGTAAGCAACAAAGACTATCGTTCCAGCCCCACCTCTCTTTATTCGGGAGGCAAAACCGTAATAGACAAAAATAAAGTACGGCTCTGGCGTTATAGATAATAAAAAATGAAGATATGTGTTCATAGATAACACATATCAGCCAGAGCTTGAATTTACCTTAACGTCCCATTCTCTTTGTCTAATTTTACCTTAACTCATTGGGTCGAACTTTATAGCCCTATCGTACACGATCTCTGAGTAGGCTGGCCCGGTTTTTGTAGAGTTTTCCATGTAGGCCCTCCAGGC
>NZ_JJQY01000158.1:0-1936 GCF_000979295.1 Methanosarcina sp. 1.H.T.1A.1
GTACCAGCCAGACTGATTACTAGTATGAGAAATAGTCCACATTTTACATATGGTTTAAACTTATGAAATTTCATTGTGATCAGACCTCGTTAATGAGATAATAGAAACCGGTTTTACTTTATAAATTAATTTTAAAAACTTCGTTTTTCCCATTAAAATGTAAAAACCTCTTTTTTGGCGAATGAAGCAAGATTCTTCCTTTTGTAGTTTGCTGCAACTCTAACGTTATTTTTAGTGCGTATGCCTGGCATGAACTCTGTTTTCGGACTTTGATGTGTACAAAAATATTCCTTTAACAGAACATTCAATCTTAAACTACACACACCGTCTGGTTTTGAGCTGCAATCTTGATAGCAAAGAGTGTAAATTTTATTAAATAGTAAGTAATACAACATTCTTATATTTATACATAAGTTATTCGGGTCTATACCGGGTTCGTAGATAATTATGTCCATAAAAAATCGATATAGTTTCGAGTGTAAACATTCGCATTTAAGCCGCATGATAACTTATATTTTTAGAGTGTATAACCAGACTCAGCAAGGAAAAACACAGAATAGCCGTTCCTGTACTAAGCGCTCACATAAATAAGAAAAGTTAGATTTGTAGAAGAAAACCGATCGACATCAGCTTAAATAGGCTAAAAATGAAAAAATGCGTCCTTCTATGTATAACTTTTAATTTTTTTACCTTTTGATTTCCAGGATAAAAAACCATCGAACATATCAAAAATGCAGGATCTAGCCATAGCATCAATATTTTAACTGTTAACGCCGCTGCTCTGGATGTTATAAATCTCTACAAAGCCCAATTTTTTTATGTCGTTTACTCAATATTGCATGAACTTCTAATATTTAATAGAAATCCATAAAGTAAATTTTTAGATATTGGTGTGGGAATATAAGTTATTCAAATAAAAAAGGAGACTGTTGGAATTGGTTTCGTCCACAATTATCCTTATTTTTTGTCTGGTGTCATTTGCAGCTATTCACAGCCTTATGGCAAGTCTGCCCTTCAAACGCCGCCTCGTGCGAGTCTTAGGTTCCAGGGCAGACGTATTGTTTATGCCAGTATTAGCCTCATCGCAGTGATAACGATATTCCCCCTCGTCTATCTGCTCTACAAAAATCCAGGACCGGTTCTCTACATAATACCTTCTCCCTGGCGATGGTTGATGGTCGGGGGACAGTTGATTGCTGCAATCGTTGCCCCCAGAGCTTTGCTTGATGCACCCCACAGATTCAAGATACGCTCACAGCTATCTGCACCAAAGACTCCTGAAGCAGGTCCTCTGAATATCCAGGGTATTTACCGATGGGTAAGGGACCCCTTCCTGCTATCAGGCCTGATCATAATCTGGCTCACGCCCTTTATGACCGTCAATCTGCTTGTCATATACCTTTTGACAACCATATACCTGTATATCTCCACAGTAGGTAAAAAAAGACTTTGAGAATCCCAAACGAACTTAAAAAAAGTAAGAAATTAGATAGTGGGGTCAGTTATCCCTGCCCATCTAACTGCAATTTATTCTATTTTATCTTCTTCTATATAGGAACACTCCAAGCAGCCCGATAACACAGTAAATCATTTCAAACCCAGGCATACTTGTTTTTTCCTTCGGCTCAGAAGTCTCTTCAACTTCTGATGCTGTATTGTTTTGTTCAAGATTCTGAGTGTCAGGTATAGGCAGGATTTCAGTCACAGTTTCTTTTGCTGTTATCTCACCCGTTATTGCAAAGGAAGAGAATCCCAGAGTTTCTGCTGTGAAATACATATATTTTTCATCGTCTCCTGATTGACTGGTGGGCAATGGATTCCATTTCTTGTCATTGTATCTGTTCAGGATGATTGAAGACTGGTCAATGCCTTTATCCTTCATCCAGGCCTTTTCAATTTTGAAACACACGACTGCGTTTTCGATATTCTTCTCAGT
>NZ_JJQY01000068.1:0-1876 GCF_000979295.1 Methanosarcina sp. 1.H.T.1A.1
AACTCCTCGACCTCGGCGAAGGCTATGCTATCGAAGCCAAGCAGGTCGATGTTGACGGTGAGAAAGTCTGGCTCGAATTCACCAAAGACGGAGAATTCATAGATGACGAAATCATCTCAGTCGGTACCGGTGACAACACCTGGGAAGTCGAACTTGATGACATCCAGGACGAAGACGATGTCGTTGTCCTCAGAGTGCACGTCAACCAGGTCTTCCAGGGCGCAGTCGACAGCATTGCCCAGATCGAAGGTCTCTGGCTCATTGACTACGCAAACGCAATGACCATCGAGTCTGACGACGAATTTGGTAACCTCGACGATGTTTCCATCAACGGTCCAACCCTCACGATCAGCAATGAAGACACCTTCACTCTGACCAGGGACTCCGAAGAGGAAATTGGTCAGGGCATGTACTTCAAGATCGCTGACACCTCTGCTAGCGACCTCAGGTACTACCCATACGTTGAGAAGACCATTGGCGACGAAGGTCCGGAAGTAGATGAAACTCCATCTGAGACCGAGCCTGCAGAAAATGGTACTGAAGAAGTAACCCCAACCGAGGAACCAACCGAGGGTGCAACTGAACCCGTAGAGGGTGCAACTGAACCCGTAGAGGGCGAAACAACCCCAGCCGAAGAAACAACTCCTGGATTCGGAGTTGTCCTTGGCCTTGTAGGACTCCTTGCAGTTGTTTACCTCGTCAGGAGAAACAACTAAATTTTCTGATTGAAGGGTTTTCTTAACCCTTCTCTCTTTCAATTCTTTTTTGAGTCTACTTTTTGCAGATAACTTTTTATTTGCAGATTTCTTAGTTCTGAAGATTTTTTTAATTCTGAATTCCTGATTCTTTAAACCCCTGGTTTTTTGTTCTTGATTTGATATGTGCCGTTGCCTGTGATCTTTCCTTTTTCGGAAATTCCATAAAATTTACAATTTTATTAGGACAGAGTACATCGGTGAACTCTGGTTTTGCTCCTCGTTTTTCCATTAATCTATTATATATTATGGCTAATATATACTATCATCTGGATATATATGGGGTGCCGGATTTCCACAAAGCCAAAAAAAGTATAGCTTTAATATTTGTATTTGCGGTTTTGATGATCGCGTTTTCAGGCTTCGTGGACGATAATACCTCTGTAATCCAATTTAGAGGGATAAAAGGGGAATGAAATCCTCTTCGGGAATAGACTAAATGGACAAGTCTGATCTGGTGAAGAATGGTGAAACCCTTTAAGTGGTCGATCCTGACACTTCTTCTTACATACGATATATCTTAACAAACACGTGGGGGAAACAATAAAATGAAGAGATTTGTGGCAGTATCACTGGCTGTTCTCATGCTTCTTACTGTATTTGCATCCGCCGCAAGTGCACAAGATGTAATTGAGGTCCGCAGTTCAGTGTTCAACGGCTCTGATATCGACGATATTATTGATACATATGGCAACGGTACCATCCTTCCAATCGATGCTTCTCGATTTCCAATATTCTACTATGACATTGACGACAACGTATCAACCGAGGTTGTTTTCATTGTCGATGTTCCAGGTACTGAAAACAACGTCATTGGAGAGGGCGGCCTTGTTTACATAACCAAGATTCAGCCGATTGGATACGAATACGACAACCCCGCTGCTGGCTGGGACAACTACAGCCTGATCGGTTTCGGCGCACGGAAGGCCATCCCACTCAAACCTGACAAAGCTGACAAACTTGCCCAGCTCGTTCTTGACAGTGATGACAAGTACACCATCAGAACCGGCGAACTCCTCGACCTCGGCGAAGGCTATGCTATCGAAGCCAGGCAGGTTGATGTTGACGGTAAGAAAGTCTGGCTCGAATTCACCAAAGACGGAGAATTCGTAGATGACGAA
>NZ_JJQY01000036.1:0-1785 GCF_000979295.1 Methanosarcina sp. 1.H.T.1A.1
ACTTAGTCACAAAGCCGAAAGTGCTTAATTTTGTACTTCAAATGCGTAAGTCCTACTTAAGAAAAGAGCTATAATGAGCTTGAAACTTTTTACGTCAAATTATTTTTTGCTTGAAAAGAATTTTTTGTATAATTTATTTAATATAATTTCATGCGTCTTCGGTTAAGAGAAGAATCATGATAAATTGCCCTATTTCTGCGATATATCTCGAAAACATATATTGATATGAAGTTGGAGCAAGGTATCGATTTTAGTTTAAGTGTTCAAAATTTGAGACTAATTTTTGCTCTAAAATCGATAGCATACAGGCAAGAAAATTTCTTAACCGATGACCAATGAATATAATTTGTACTATTATTATGTACTGGAGTTGGGGAATAAAGGGGTATCATCAAAATAAAAGAATCTCCTGGGGTTGCTGATCCTTCTTCGAATTGCTTGCTTGGGGGAGCATAACATTCGAAGGGATTGTATTGGGGGATATAGTAGATACAGCCCCTCTGGGCTTCTTCTTGCATTACATATCCTGAAGATTCCCACCAAATTTGATGATGAAAATTCAAGAGGTTTTATTCACGAGAGATCTAAAATTCTGTCCAAAATGCCATGCCGACCTGAAAGTTAGCTCAGACGGCAAGATCTATTACTGTATTGTTTGCAAATACTGGACAAAACTGGGTCCTATAAGACTCGATTAAATAATGATTTATACCAGGAGTCTGCATGAAAAGTGCATAGATTTTTGAATCTTCTGTGATTGTCAAAATGCACTCTGCAAGCTGAAACAGACCAGCCTATCACCCACATTAAATACCGCAAACCCACCTGAAGCCCTACAAGTCCTTCTGAGCAAAAACAGAAGTGTTATCAAACCTGGAACAATTAATCAGGCCTCTGATCGTGAAAACTGTTTTGAAACTCTTATTGATGAGGAAATAAGTTTCAATCCTTAATCTAGCAGACCCTGATCATAAATATTTGAATTCAAATCATGGAACTATCACCTATTGGTATACCATAGTAGATTGCTAATGCAAAATAAATTATCATTAAAATAAGAATCAGAGCTTCAAGAATAGAAGTAATTTTAGTTGCAATCTTGTCATCCATATAATCCTTGATTTTGATTATTTTACCATTCTTTGGACAGTCTGTAACTCTAACTTCTCCGATATTATCATATAGTCGCCCCACAATTACTGAGAGGTATTTAAGAATAGAAGGAACAATAATAAAAGGAAAAATAAAAAAAATGCATATAAATAATGGGCTTAATGCTGCCAAAACAAACCAAATTGACTGAGGGTAGATAATGGATGCAATGGCTACAACGAGAAAAATAATAACAAATAAACCCAAAAAAACGGAAGTATAAAACTCTCTACGGTCCATTACATCACCAAAAATGACTGCCCTTTCTTTATCAATATACATTGTTTTGTCTAATGGACAACTGTTTTTCTTTTCATTTTGTTGTGTGCAATGAATAGTTTGTTCAGACTTCATATCTATAGGATAGTAAAATAACAAAAAGTAATATTAAACAACTCCATACAGGATGTTGCTTGAGCCACTTAACGTATTTGTCATAAGATTCTCTTTTCAGATATTTCATCGCTAACACAAAATTAAAAACATTAAAGAGAAATAGGTAATCTATAAATATTTCTTCCCTCGTTTCAACAATCCAGACATTGTCATAATTAAGCCAGTTAGTTATAATATGGTCAAGCAGGTATATATCTGTCTCTTATACACATCTCCGAGCCCACGAGACGGACTCCT
>NZ_JJQY01000156.1:0-1730 GCF_000979295.1 Methanosarcina sp. 1.H.T.1A.1
CTCTATTCGTCGGCAGCGTCAGATGTGTATAAGAGACAGGCCCTAATCCCCCCTGTTGCTGAGTATAGTAACAATAATCTTTAGCGTCGCTATCTGAGATCCCTCCATTCAGATTATTATGGTCATGCCATCCTTGAAAATCATAGATGTAATTTTGGGTCCGATATATGTTACATATGTATTTACCAATCATTTGACAACTTGCCGGACCACAGTAAACGCTATTTTCTTGTCCATATAAGGGAACAGAAAGTGATTTACTTGTGATTAATCTTGTTGCTGCATCAGTACTTAGTTTACTCATATTTTCTTCAGTGACTGAGGCATTAATATTGACCCCTTTATTAGTTGCTGCTTGCTCTATAGAGTTTGTAAGTTGGTCACTTTTTTCCCATTCCTTTAAATTGTTGTCCTTTCCATTCTTTAAAAGATGGTCATACATCGACCAAACACCAGGCTCGGTTTCAGTTGCAGGTTTATCCTCTACCCCTTCAAGGGTGTATCCATCTACAAATATCCGATACTCATCTCCTGTTGTCTTGTCTTTTACGACAGTCATCGCACCAATCTTAGGATAGCTGTATACAACCATATTGGTTGATTTGATTTTCCCATCTGGATATTCACTTTTGGTGATTTCTATTGACCTTTCCATAGCTTCGGCTGCTTTAAAGGGTTCCGGATCGAATTCAATGTTGTTTACTGATGCCCCAAGCGTTTTATCGGCACAAACGTCTATTCTACCTATTAATATATTTTCTTTATATACTGAGAATTGATAAAATAATTTCTTACTATTTATGTCGTAAAACTCTAGTGGATTGGGATCAATAAATGCCCCTGTCCAGTTTTCAAAGCCTGGTGCATCGGCTGCTATGAAACTTATCATGTTCGCATTGGCATGCTTAAAAGCTTCCTCAGCAGTTACAAAATAATCTTTTTCTTCCTGTGCACTTACTGCCGGTATTAACACCATACCAACCAGCAGTGTTGCTAAAACAAGTATACTTACTCCAATTTTATTACGGTTCATACTTTAATCTCCTCCTGTGTATCTTATAACCAGGAGGCAGAATCAGGCAAGCTAAGCCTTAAATACAGACAAAGCTAACATAACTCATGCCTTTAGGGCGTGTTTTGTGGAGTTCGGGTGGTACCTGGAAAGCACTTCTGAACTCCATAAATTCCTCTTATCTAACTCCTTATAAGTTTTCCGGCCATTCCATCGAACTATCCGTTTTTCATACCTGTTTTGGGTTTGCAATTATTCTGAATCTGCGATAGTTTGATGATCTGGCCAATAAGTATATGTATAAGCATATATCCTTGGCATATATTCAAGAGTTGATATCCAAATGTAAAAATTCACATCTATACTCATATACGAGGATCTTTGTGGACTGCTTACAGTATTACCGCAAAAGTCTCTGTGTTTGTATTTCATGTGAGCCTGTAGAGTCAGTGAATCTTCTAAACTTTGACAAGCATCTCCAAAAATTAAATCCTCTCTTTTTAGACAAATTCTGATAAAATACCGCCCGTAACCTTACCTGTGGAATGGGCTTTTCCCAGCTCCGCCTCAAAAAAGCACCTCTCTTCAGTTTACCAAAACCATACTCGACAGTCTTCAGAGAGCCGGAGTGGAGTTAATGCTCCATATGTGCCCGAACTGCCATATCCAGTATGACCGCTACCAGCCTGTTATTGAAAAAGAGTACGGGGTAAAATAC
>NZ_JJQY01000102.1:0-1681 GCF_000979295.1 Methanosarcina sp. 1.H.T.1A.1
ACTCCCCTCTACCTGTTTCGTCCCAGACCGCATAGTCGATCTGCTCGTCATCAAGTACAGCCAGAACTGGCTCCCGCTTCCCTTCCGGAATGAGTACCTGTACAATACGCATAATATAATTATGTTATTATAATATATATATTTATTTTTATTTGATCGGGCTTGAAATTTAGTAGACAGTAAATATTTTAAAAAGACAAACTAATCCAAATATGTTAAAACATAAAGAAGAAATCCTTTGCTGCTGCAAAAGCTATGGCAAAAGCTACGGAAAAAGCCGGACAAGAATGCAAAAGATGAGTGTTTTGGATACGACACTCATGAGTCTAAGGATAGGAATTAGCAATAAAAATGAGTAAAGGGTTATGGCAAGGTTTCATGGAATATTTTTTTTCCAGCCAGGGCAGCTCTATGAAGCAGGAAACTACCATAAGGCAAGCCGGAGTCAGAGGAGCCGGATCTGCTGTCCCTGTAGCTTAATCGGTGATCTGCTGAGCCACAACAAAGCCGACAGTGATCTTAACGTCTTTGCCGGTGGCTTCTTTCAGTCGGTCGTCAGCTACCCTGCCAATATCCGGAGGAATTTCTACCCCGGCTCGATACCCCACTAAAAAAGTCACCTCTACCGGTTTACCTAACAGGAAATCTGAAGGCCCATAACTGACTTCTATGCTCTCTCCCAGTATAAACTCTGCTTCTGCATACTCAGGTTCCTTGAACATTTCCTCCAGTTCCTGGTTAATCTCCTGTTCAACCAGAGCGGCCTGGAAGGAGGTGTAAGTGACAAGAGCGAGAACTATGGAGAGGAAGGCGATTGCAACGGCGAGGACTGCTGCGCGTGAGATCACCGCGGTGCGGGCACGACCAACAGCCTTTTCCTCAGCAGGGCGAAAACCCGAAAGCCAGAACAGGATGAGAGCCGATACGTTGATAGCAAGCAGGTTTACAAGCACCAGCACGGCAGCTTCTATCGCCACGTCGTAGAGTCCCCAGGCAAGCCCGAGCCCCGATGTTGCAGCCGGAGGGACGAGGGCCACGGCAATTGCCACGCCCACGAGGGTAGACCCGGAGCCCCGCATAATGCTTATGCCGCCGGCAAGCCCCGAGCCCAGCGCAAGGAAGAGGGACAGGAAGTTCGGGGTGGTACGCTCGGCAATCTGGCCTACTTCGCGGATATCGAGTCCCGGCGGCAAAAGCAGCGTTCCTTTCATGATTGTACCTATCACGGTAGCAACTGCGATTGCCAGCAGGAGTCCCAGCACCTGCAGTCTAACCCCACGGGAGGCAAGTTCCCGTTCATCGACTACTGTCCCGACGCTGGCGGAGATTGCCGGTCCCATGAGTGGGGCAACGACCATTGCTCCTATGATTGTTGCAGCAGAGTCAAGCAGCAGCCCGGCCGTAGCAATAACAGTGCTTAGAATAAGAAAAGCAAGAAAAGTAGAAGTCGCAGGTGCAAGATCTTCCGCACGTGCTATGAGTTCTTCCCTGGAAATGCGAAGTCCGGAATAACGTTTCTTCAACGCTCCCAAACGTGCAGAAACAACCGTCTCGGGTGACAGGACGATTGTGTACGTATTCTCGCTGATTCCCGCTTCACGCAGCCTGGCCATCACCGGTTCGACGCCGATCGGCGGTATGGGGAACTGGACCAGGGCTTCGAACTCCCCTCTACCTGTTT
>NZ_JJQY01000062.1:0-1460 GCF_000979295.1 Methanosarcina sp. 1.H.T.1A.1
GATGTGTATAAGAGACAGGACCACTACCGACCTTGCCCTTATCCTTTCCGGAAAACCGCTTATCGCTTCCAAAGGCGCAAAACTCGGAAATTTCCTGACCCATGTACGGGCTTTTGCCGTCCGCTCGATAGCGGTAGGAGGGGACAGCACTGTAAGGGTTAGAGAAACTGATACCGGACTCAGGCTGGTAACCATAGGCCCTGAAAGGGCAGGTCCCGCTTACTGCATGGGAGGAGAAGAGCCAACCCCGACGGATGCCCTGAGAGTGCTCGGGCTTGTCGATGTCGGAGACCCTGAACGTGCAAAAGAGGCGGTTGCATCCGTAGCCTCCAGCTTCGGGAAATCCGTAACTGAGACTGCTTCTCTTATAGTGGACACAACTGCAGGGATGATTGAAAAAGCCGTAAGGGAAATGTTTCTTGAATGGGAACAGGAACCTGCTTACAGGATATGGGAAGTCCTGCAGAAGAAAAAAGAAAGGCCTGAAAATGTTGTCGGAATCGGGGGAGGAGCAAGGGGCCTGATTTCAGTAGTCGCGGAAAAGCTGAACGCAAAACCGATTACCCCCGAATATTCGGAAGTCGGAAATGCCATAGGGGCAGCTGTTGCAAGGCCCACCCTTACCCTTAACCTGCGCATCGATACTCAGCAGAAGGTCTATTCGGTAGCTGAAGAAGGAGAGATTGTAAACCTTAACTCAACGGATATCGGGAATTTCAATAAAATGCGCTCGGAGGAAGCCGAAGCCCTTGCAACAAAACTCCTCAGGGAACGCGCAAAAAGGTTTGGGATTTCCGAGTATGCAGACGAAGCCGAGATTGCTAACAGTGAGGTCTTTAACGTGGTTGAGGGCTGGTTTACGGCAGGGCGGCTTTTTGATGTAAGTATGCAGATCCCGGCAGGCCTGATTCCCGAATGGAAGAGGGGGGAAAAAGCATGAAGCTTGGGTTTGGGAAAATCAAGGATGCCCTCAAAGGCGGAGCCGAAAAAAATGCCGGGGCAGAGAAAAAAGAACGGATAGAAGAGGAAATTGAGCCTGATAGAGTAGAGGAAGTTACAATGAAAACAAGAACTTCAGAGCAGAAATCTGAAGATGAATCGAGAAATGAACCGAAAAATGAATCGGAAAAAAAACCGGAAAACGAATTGAAAAGTGAGCCTGGAAAAATACCGGAAAAAGAACCCATGGTTCCGGCAGACCGGGCAGGAGCAAAAAAGACAGGCCTTATTTTCTTCCCGGCTTTTGACTGGGCAATTTCTCCAACCCATCCGGAAAGAGAGGAGCGTCTCCTCTATACACGGGACCAGATTTTTGAAGAAGGCCTGATGGACCTGCCCCAGATAGAGGAGTATAAGCCCCGCCTTGCAGATTTCAAGGACATTGCAAGGGTTCATTTCTGTGTTCCTGACATAAAAGCCCAGGCTACAACCCCTCACCGGATTTCAGCAGGCAGCTGCCT
>NZ_JJQY01000066.1:0-1448 GCF_000979295.1 Methanosarcina sp. 1.H.T.1A.1
ATCCAGTATGACCGCTACCAGCCTGTTATTGAAAAAGAGTACGGGGTAAAATACGACATGGTGCACATGAATATTGCCCAGTTCGTGGCTCTTTCAATGGGAGCGGACCCCTACAAAGTATGCGGTTTCCAGACTCACTCCGTGCCTCTGGAAGGTTTTCTTGAAAAGGCCGGTATAATATAAAATCCCGTTTTAAAGTTGAACCGGTCACCTTTTTTGTTTTGATTTTTCCCAATTAATTTTTTGGCTTTGTTGAAAGTTGTTTTCTAACTTTAAAATGTATAACAAACAAATTTACCTTAGATGCGTTTATCTTAAGGCGGACTTTTTCCAGATTGAGACTGTCCGAAAAGTCAATAATGGCATGTTGTGAAAGTTATAAGTCTATAATATTAGAGTATCCGTTCCGGTTTTGCATATTGCATCTTATAAAAGTTATAACAGGTAATCACTTTTTGGATAGGCTCTAATACAGCCTCTTAGGTCGTGGGATCAGATGGGGGATAAAGGTAACTAAGCTGTACAGTAAATATATTTTCATTTTGTTCAAGCTCATTTTTTATCCTTATCGCATCTTCTTCCGGAATCCAATATGTCAGAGGTCCATCATTAAAAAGAAAACGAATATCACACCATGTAAACTTTTTCGCCCCAATATCATATTTGTCCAGTATTGCAAGAAATTTTTCGTCCTGGATCGCTTGTTCAGAGACCGGAAGAACGTAATAATCTCCTTTTCGGGTAACATCAGCAGGAGAAGATATAGTCCAATCTTTTTTATCTTCCTTCATCTCTTTTACAAGCTCGCGTCTTATGTCACTCCAATTATCTTTGTCCGCCATTATGTAATATTTTTCTGGATAATTAGTGTCATATGTCATCCTATAGTTCCGAGTCATATTGTAGTTTTGAAGAATGACTTGTACTTCTGACTCAGAAATTCCATCTTTAAATTGAATAGTCATACCAGCTACTTGCGATTCAGGATCTGGTGTTTTCGCATCCTCTACCGGCACTTTTACAAGTAACCCCCAAATCGCTACGAGAGTTAGAAAAACAATAAAAATAGCGATTTCCTTATTGATTTTGCTCATACCAACACCTCAAAAATGAAGAAGATTCGATAAACCTTATAGACTGGCTGTTTGCATAAAGGATATATAAGCAACCATTGAAACCAGAGATTTATCGAACTCCTCTAAGGAATTTTAAGACGGCCTCACATATATACGTTTAGTTTCTTGAGCACCATTGACTTCCACCGTTTGGTGACCAGATCCAATAGGCAATGGATCATTAATATATATATAATATAATCCGTAACCAGTATCTGAGTATCCATAACAAACTCTAAAATGCCCTGGAACCATACTGAAAAAAGGTCTGTTGTTGTTGATCTCAGTCTTAGCGCTGTCTCTTATACACATCTCCGAGCCCACGAGACGGAC
>NZ_JJQY01000023.1:0-1435 GCF_000979295.1 Methanosarcina sp. 1.H.T.1A.1
AGATGTGTATAAGAGACAGCTCTAGAGATGAATAAAAATGAACATAATGCAAATGTATTTTGTTAATGTCTTCCTGGATGATTTCTGCGGCTCATTTTTGAGAAATAGTTCTAAAAATTTGCCAGCTGGAGAAACTGGGTTTCAGGGGATATTTTATAAGTTTTCGTAAGTTAAAGGAATATTCTACTTATATTAATTCAATCTTTATTATATAAATAATTTGAATTCATGACAGCTTTCCTGCCTCTGCTTTTAGTTCTTTTAAATAAATTGAGAGGGTCGCCGCTAAGGGAAGTAAGTAATTTAGTACCTATTTGACAATATATATATGTTTCTTTTTTCAGGATCAGACCTGCTTACAGTAACACTGCAAAGCATGACGTTTTAACGCTTTATTTTTCTTTCTTCCCGCTTGATATTGTTTGTATTGTTGGGCCTCTAAGCAGTTTACAATGCTTGTCCTGCTCAGGGCTGCCAGCCTTTTTTGCGTAAGATGAATTTTATATACAGCCGCCTGCCAAAAAAGTAATAAGCCAAACTTGAAAAGGTTGAACTGAAATTGCAGTATTTATTAAGGAAAGCATTTTTATACTGAAATCCTTTTCAGGTCCTGTTTTTCTGAAGAAAATTGAAACTCAATTTCTCTCAATGAAATGAATTCCCATTTTTCTACGAAGCTTCTTTCCCTTTTTCAATCAACTGGATGTTTTTTTAGAATCCCGGAGCACACCTGCCGGATAAAGTGTGCCTCCCGAATCCGTATTGGAATGTTTTTCTTAGTTTTCATAAAACCTCAGCAGGAAACCCGTTAAATCTTTCGATTTAGCGGATAGTTGACTAAACGATTTTCCGGCGTACTATAAACACTTCAGGATGATTATCCTTACAGCATGTGGAGGTATTTGTTAAGTTCCCAGGGGTGGACCATGGCTTTGTATTCGTCCCATTCTGCGATTTTTGCGCAGAGGTAGTTTTCAAAGACATGAGGTCCGAGCACTTCCTTTACGAACTCGCTCTTTTTCATTTCATCCGTTGCTTCTTTGAGGTTTGTAGGGAGGGAAATTATACCTTTTTCCTGGCGCTCTTTTTCCGTGAGATGGAAAATATTCACGTTGGTTGGCTCTCCGGGATCGGTCTTGTTCTTAATCCCATCAAGGCCGGCTCTCAGCATGAGGGCGAAGGCCAGGTATGGGTTGCAGGCCGGGTCCGGACACCTGAGTTCTACCCTGGTCCCGTTGCCGCGGGTTGACGGAATCCTTATCAGGGAGCTCCTGTTGCTGGCGGACCAGGTGATGTAAACAGGGGCTTCATATCCGGGGACTATTCTCTTGTATGAGTTTACCACGGGGTTTGTTACTGCTGCAAATTCCCTTATGTCTGTCTCTTATACACATCTGACGCTGCCGACGAATAGAGAGGTGTAGATCTCGGTGGT
>NZ_JJQY01000149.1:0-54872 GCF_000979295.1 Methanosarcina sp. 1.H.T.1A.1
TCCGTCTCGTGGGCTCGGAGATGTGTATAAGAGACAGGCTCAGGGACGCCGAGAAAGAATACAGACTTGCCATGAAGCTGGACCCCGAAGACCCAAGCCTCCACCACAACTTCGGGGTTTTGCTCTCTTTCCTTGGGCGCTCTTCGGAAGCCGAGGTCGAGTACAGGAAGGCCCTTTCCCTTAACCCCAGGCACAGGAGAACTCTGTTCAACTACGGAAACCTCCTCGCAAGGGAAGGCAGGGTCTCGGAAGCTGAAGAACAGTATATGGAAGCCCTTGCCCTTGACCAGAACGATGCAAAAGTCCACTCAAACTATGCAAACCTCCTTGCCCGCTTTGGAAGAAGGTACGAAGCTGAAATGGAATACAAAAAAGCTCTAAGTCTTGACCCGGAAAGCGTTGAGGGACATTACAGCTACGGAAACCTCCTTTCGGAACTCGGGCGCTTACCTGAAGCAGAGGACGAATACAAGAAAGCCCTTGCTCTCAATCCATATTATCCTCCACTCCACTACAACTACGGACTGCTCATGAGAAAAATGAGTCGGTTTGACGAAGCTAAAATCCAGTATACAAAAGCAATGCAACTCGACCCGGATATAGGGAACAAAATGACCGATTCCTGGATTATTCTGGATTAAGAGCAATTAAGCATCAAATGTAAGCATCAAATGTAAGCATCAAATGTAAGCATCAAATGTAAGCATCAAATCTAAGCATCAAATCTAAGCATCAAATATAACCACATAATCCAAACCAAAATATTCCGGCATTCAAAAATAACAACTATCGACAATCCGGCATATATAATGACTCCAGTTTGAAGTAGTGACTCAGGCTGGAGCAACTTTTCATTGATTTTAACTGATTTTTTGCTTTAATCCGGCTTTTTCTTTCCTGTTCAGGCCAAATTTTCGGTTTTACTGAGACCGATTTCCAAAGGCAATAATTTTCAGTTCTCCTTTCTCGATTAAGGCAAAAGCAGCAGCGTTTCCGAGCCCCACATAATCAGGGCAGGAAAATAGGGAAAGCAGTTTCCCGTCGAACCACCATTCATATCCGGTTCTGAGAGCTGTATGCCCTCTCACAATCTTTTTCAAACCATTTGTTTCTAAAAAGCCGTCAACAATATCAGGCCCGAATTCCTTAACAGTAGAACCTCTTGATGAAGTGCTCAGCCCCGGACGGTTCGAGGGATCATTCCATAGATAAGGAAAAGCGCCTTCTTTTGTGATGGTATCAACACTCTCGGTTCCATTGATTCCTCCGTGCACGCAGAAGGTATGCCCCGAGATTATTGCTGCTACCGGCAGCCTGTCATATGTCCTGCTTACATTCAGGAGAAAACCCTGATCAAAGCCAATTTCCTCAAAAAAGCCGTAATAGAGGTTCATATCCACGGTTTCATGGTTCCCTCTGAGCAGGAAAATGTTTTGAGGCTCCTCAAGTTTCAGCCGGAAAAGCCTTATAAGGACTTCTGTGCCCTGCATCCCGCGGTCCACATAATCTCCCAGAAAAAGCATGTATTTACAGCCAAGTTCTTCTCTCATTCCTATTACAAAGTTAAGGGCATCAAGGTCCCCGTGGATATCTCCGATAAGCATAATAGACTCCGTAAATGCCGGGTCAATCCGGAGCACGGCAGGTTCGGACTCAAGTACGTTATTTATCTTCGGGAGGAGAAGGCGCAGTTCTTCTTTTGTTTTTGCTTTCTCAAGGTCATTTGCTGATTTTATGGAACCACCCCGATAAATCCAATTAAACAATGTCTGAAGAGGTTTTAAAGATTGTAAAGACCGCCTGTCGGAAATTTTTCTAATGAGATTAGAGGGAGTTTTACTCGATAAGCATTTCTGAGCCAGATACAAAAGGTCAGTCTGCAGCTCATATTCAATAATAAATTCCTGCAAGAATGTGCAGCTATTAAGCCTGATTACCTGCATATACTAAAACAGGAAAAACCAGTTCAAGCAGGAAAGACCGATAGCAGGAAATATCGAATGCAGGAAAAAGCGGTTAAAGAATAAAGAATGAGAGACAATAGATATGTGAAGTTCAAGGATCTGAACGGGAGTACAGGACAATGGAACTTGATATCAGTGAGCAGGACCCCGAAGAGATGGACCTTGCCGATGTTGCGCTTGAGTATGAAGAGCTTGTCTCTGCAATATCTATTCTGGAAAAGAGGCGGGAAGAACTTAGAGCCCGCATTATGAATACCTTTGCGGAAAAAGAAATTGATGTCCTGAGAATAGGGCATGTGGAGCTCAGGCGGCACAGGGCGGACTGGAAACTCTGGCACATTAATAAGCTAAAGCCTTATCTTGTGGAGCGTGAACTCTGGGATATGGTCGAATCAGTAGACAGGAAGAACCTCAGTAAGCTAATAGAGAAAGGTTTCCTGACCGAAGAAGAACTTGAGGGCATGTATGACGTGGAAACAAGGTACAGTTTGCGTGTGAGCCGGGTTTAATTTAGTGATCGGATATTTGCGGCACTGACTTTCAATTAGTTACTTCATCTGGCTGGCAGGTCGATCCAGAACTCGCGAGGTACATGACGAGAATAGTGAAAGATAACTTGTGGAGAAAAGTGGGGAATCGTACCAGCCCATTTGCTATTTTTGATTAGCCCTGGTGTGGTCTTGCAAAACCGCTTGATGCGGAAAATCGTATATAGGTGGATTTGTGGGTGGTGCTGTGGGTGCTATGCAGCAGCCTCAAAATGAGATATATCGCCCAATTGATGGTGAACAACTAAGCATATCTTAAAATCCTGAACGTACTCGTTTTGAAATCAATATAGTAAAACCACATTTATTTATACTGTACTCCATAAATATAATAATGTTTTTAAGTAAAACCAAACAACTGCACGTACAATAATCGGACGAATATAAATGGGTATTTATTTATAGCCTGCCAAATAAATTAACTGTATAGGTAAAATTTAGGAGGTTTTGGGCATGGATATAGATGCCGTAGACAAGCTGGTTTTTCATGTAATCGAAAAGGTTGCAGAAGATAAATGTGATCTCGATGAGGTCGTTGAGTTTGTCATTTCTTTTTCACGTGAGCACTCGCTTTTGACAGAGACTCTGCTGAAACTCTCCTTTATTTTCGGCAACGATAAGATGTACAGGGAAAAGTATGCATTTTCCAGGGCATGCGCGTTACTTTTATCAGGGAAAATGCGGGAAGAAGCCCACATGGAGGCGGGGAAAACAGCTTCTTTGCTGGGGCTTGAGGACCTTGCTGCAAGGGAATTTGAAGAGGTGCTTGAGGAAAACCCGGAAAATATAGAAGCTCTCTGCGGATACGGAGCTATGCTAGCCGAACTCGGGAAACTTGATGCTGCAAGAGTCCAGTATGAAAGAGCCCTTGAAATCCACCCTTTCCATGTTGATACGCTCTGCAATTACGGCTGCCTGCTTTACAGGCTTCAGGACCTGGACGGCGCTGAAGAAGCGTACAAAAAAGCCCTTCTCCTTGATCCGAGGCATGTAGAGGCTCACTGCGGGTATGGAATTTTGCTTTACAAATGCGGGCAAAAAACCGAAGCTAATTACCATTATATCCGGGCGCTTGAACTTGATCCCGGGCATGTGGAGTCCAATTTCCGCTACGCCCGCCTCCTTAATGAAAAAGGGGAGCCTCTGGAAGCTGAAGCCCACTACATAGAAGCCCTCAAAGCAGACCCGGAAAGCCCGAAGCTCCACCTGTTCTATGCCCGTCTGCTTGCAGACCATGGAATTATTCATGGGGCAAGGGTGCACTTCAGGTATGCCCTTAAAATTGACCCCGGGGATGTGGAAACTCATTGTGAATATGCAAAGCTGCTTGCCAGGTTCGGGCACAGGCACGAAGCCGAGGTCCAGTACAAAAAAGCCCTTGAACTCGATCCCGGACATTTTGGAAGCCTTTGCGGATACGGAGATCTGCTGAAAGAAAAAGGGCAGTATGCAGAAGCTGAAGAAATCTACAGGCAGGCAGAATATTCCAGACAGAGTTTCTGGTAATTAATTAATGAATCTTGCCTGCTCAGTCAAGTACAATTTCAGATTAGTAGCGCTTCAGATTAGTAGCGCTTCAGATTAGTAGAGCCTCAGGTTAGTAGAGCCCTAATTTAATACAGCCTCACAGGCTCAATTCCTATTTTTTCCATGAGGCAAGCCGGAATATCAAGTACCTGAAGGACTGAGTCAATTACGATTCCGTCGGAGGTTGCGACAACGAGGTTATTTTCGGAATTTCTGCCTTCGGTTTTCAGGTCGAAATCCGCAGTTTTTGAGGTCCGAGCCTCGCCCGAAATCCCATGTTCTTTGAGTTTGCGGCGGATAAAGCCGGCAAGTTCTCCGCTCCGGCTGATCTGGGCATCAAGCAAGAAGGTTACTGACTTCGGGCGAGCTTCTGATAAAAATTCAAGAACAGAATCCAGAGCCTCCTCGATATCTTCAGCCTGGCGTGCCTTGCTAAAGTAATAGCGGGTGTCCCTGATATATCCGTCGTCGCAGAACCACATGGGCTCGTTTTTCAGCAGGCTGTCCACGCTGAGGAGGACATTGTACCCGTCAAGGAGGAGGTCCCTATCTCTTATACCGTCACAGGCTATTTTTTTCCTGACTCTGGATACGACTTTATCCGGGGGCATAATCACCCTTGTGAGAATATTTCGTTCCTTGACACTGAGCTGAGAGTGGTCAGCCACGAAGCGGATGGTTGCAAATTTAGGATAACCCCAGCGCAGAATGCTTCTTATGTCTCTGGCGGGCTTCAGCAGTTTTTCTTTCAGGTAGGATCCGGAAAAAGCAGCAGAACTCTCTTGCATAATTTCTCCTTTAAGGAAGGAAGTTCTTTAAATGAGTGAAGATATATGTTATATATACATATTTGCGCGAATAAAAATAGCAATTTGTGCTGCCTGGCAATCGATGTGACTGTTTGCTTGCCGGTTTTTATTCCGGTTTTATTCGAGTTAAGCCTGGTTTTCAGCCGGAAGCCAGCTTACGGTTCGGATGTGAGGAAGGTCTATGGCTCCGGTGGAGGGTTCTGTTATGGAAGTTTTGTGGCTGTCTCAGGAAGAGGTAAAAAGCGTTGTGGATATGCATTCTGATATGCAGGTAGTGGAAAGAGCTTTTAGACAGCATGGGCTTGGCAAGGTGCAGATGCCCCCCAAATCCTATCTTTACTATACAGCTTACAACGGCGACCTGAGGACAATGCCTGCATATCTTGAAGAAGAGGACATTACAGGCGTAAAAATCGTAAACGTCCATCCCGGAAACCCCACGCTCGGCCTTCCTACAGTAATGGCGCTAATTATTCTCATTTCCCCAGAAACCGGAGCCCCTGTGGCAATTATGGACGGGACTTACCTTACCGACATCCGGACAGGAGCAGCCGGAGGGATTGCTGCAAAATACCTTGCAAGAAAGGACTCTAAAATTATCGGTCTTGTAGGTGCGGGAAACCAGGCAAGGACGCAGCTTGAAGCCCTCTGTGAAGTTTTTGAGCCCGAAACTGTGAAAATCAATTCCAGGACAAAAGAAAGCTGTGAACAATTTATCCGGGAAATGGCAGACTTCGTGCCCTGTGAAATCCAGTATGAGGAAAGCATTGAAAAGGTCTGCGACTGCGATATACTGGTCACGACAACCCCAACAAGAAAACCAATCGTAAAAGCCAGCTGGATTAAAGAAGGGACCCATATAAACGCAATAGGGGCAGACGCTGTAGGAAAAGAAGAACTCGACCCCGAACTCCTCCTCCGCTCCAAGATCATTGTCGATGATATGGTACAGGCGCTCCATTCAGGGGAAGTAAACGTACCCCTTTCAAAGCACTACATCTCGGAAAATGACATTCACGCCCAGCTTGGAGAAATTATCGCCGATCTCAAACCCGGCAGGACGAGTGAAGAGGAAATTACGATCTTCGACTCCACGGGGCTTGCGATTCAGGACGTCGCAACTGCACATATGGTTTATGAGAGGGCAGTCCGGGAAGGGCTTGGCAGACAGGTCCGGATGTTCTGAAACCTGTTTACTATTTCCTTTTCTACTTCTTACGGTTTTACTCTTTTTCTATTTTCTATTTTCTACTTCTTACGGTTTTACTCTTTTTCTATTTTCTACTTTCTGTCTCTGCACTTTTTTCAATTTATCTATTTTTTCGGTAGTCTCCGATTAACTGGTTTATCTATCCGGAATCCGGAAAAGGAATACCTCAGTTTTCTTTCCCTGCGCCGCGCGGAGCCGGAGCCTGCCTGCCAACCAGATTAAAAAACAAATCTTGTACCAGTGCCGTAATTAATAGAGACAATATCCTGGGTATTGTTCCGTTAGCCTGTAAACGGCTTTTCCCGCAAAAAAATAGGAGACGCAATTTCACCATCTACACTCTATTTTTTGCTCTGTTCCAGTTTTCTATAATTTTGAACTTTCTTTACTATTTTTAAAAATTTTCACCGTCGGTCAGTATTCAATTTTTTTAATTTGTATTTTTTTCAAATGAGTTGCAGCCACTTGATATATCTTTATTTAAATATTTATTTTTGCTATATTTATAATTATTTATCATGATAAATATGCGAAACTTTTAAGTATATTATTATATTATT
This sequence comes from Methanosarcina sp. 1.H.T.1A.1, assembly GCF_000979295.1. Taxonomy (NCBI): domain Archaea; kingdom Methanobacteriati; phylum Methanobacteriota; class Methanomicrobia; order Methanosarcinales; family Methanosarcinaceae; genus Methanosarcina; species Methanosarcina sp. 1.H.T.1A.1. The sequence goes on from NZ_JJQY01000149.1 coordinate 6,619, forward strand.
ACCCCCCGACTTCCTGAAGATGATTTCTGAACAGGGGGCCTGTTTAACCTGCCTTTTTCAGGTAGCGAAGGTCAATGTATGAAATTGTACACATTGCATGAGTGCTTTCCTGAGAACGGGCAAAAAATTTGAAGAATTATCCAAAATCTGAAAAATCATCTATATGAAAAATCATCTAAAATCTGAAAAATTGCTTATTTACGTCAAATATTAAGAGTTGTATCAGGGATGAATCTATGAAACACCCTATAAAAACCTCAGAATCCGATCCTACCTTTTTTGAGGAGATCAAAGAGGAGACCGGAGCCGAAAAGATTCTGATGTGTTTTAACTGTAAGGGCTGCTCTACAGGCTGCCCGGTTACCGATGTTGTACCTCAGTACAACATAAAAAAACTTCTGCGCATGTCTGCAATGGGGCTGCGGGACCGTGTGCTCAACAGCGAGCACCTCTGGTACTGCACTACCTGCTTCAGGTGTCAAGAACGATGCCCAGAGGGAGTAAAAACCGTGGACACCATGCTTAAGCTTCGAAGTATTGCCGTAAAAAACGGTGTCATGCTTCCAGCTCATAAAAAAATCGCAGAGTACGTGATGCGTACTGGGCATGGTGTTCCGATTGATGAGCAGAACAGGAAAAAGCGAAAAGAGCTTGAACTGGACGAACTGCCCGGAACCGTACACTCCTGCCCGGAAGCCCTTGAAGAAGTAAGGCATCTCATTAAAGCCTGCGGGTTTGACAGGCTTATCGGGTTTGACCAGCAGTCTTTAGCCTGAAACACAAATCAGCCTGAAACACAAATCAGCCTGAAACACAAATCAGCCTGAAACACGAATTTGCGATAAGAAGCTGAAAACATGACGAAAAACATTACAGATAATTCAAAACGTAACCTTTCTCTCTTTTTAGGTTGTATTGCCCCAAACCGTTATCCTGGTATTGAAAGTGCCACCCGGAAAGTAATGGAACGGCTTGGAATTTCCTTAAAGGAACTTGAAGGAGCTTCCTGCTGCCCTGCTCCCGGAGTTTTCCAGTCCTTTGACAAAAAGACCTGGCTTACCCTTGCAAGCCGGAACCTCTGTCTTTCGGAATCTCTGGATGCGGACATCCTTACCGTGTGCAACGGCTGTTATGCCACGCTTGCAGACACTAACCGGATCTTAAAAGAAGACCCTGAGGCAAAAGCCGGGGTCAATGAGAAACTTTCTGAGATCGGAAAGGAGTTTTCCGGGAAGATTGAGGTCAGGCACATAGTCGAATACCTGTTCAGGGAAGTCAGTCCCGAAAAAGTCCGGGATGCAGTCACACACCCTCTCGACCTCAGGGTCGCAGTGCACTACGGCTGCCACCTGATAAAGCCGTCCCATGAAAGAAAACTCGGAAGCGCGGAAAACCCCTCTTTTTTTGACGAACTGGTAGAAGCTACAGGAGCCCGCAGCGTGGAATATGAAGACAAAACAGCCTGCTGCGGAGCAGGTGGAGGAGCCCGGTCTGCCGTTCTGGACGTGGCTCTTGCACTTACCGAAAAAAAGCTCGAGCACATGCAGAGCGCAAATGTGGACTGCATCGTGGATGCCTGTCCTTTCTGCCACCTTCAGTTCGACCAGGGGCAGATTGAGCTTGCAGACCGCCTGGGAAAGGAGTTCAATATCCCGGTACTCCATTACTCCCAGCTCCTCGGGCTTGCTCTTGGGTATTCCCCTGAAGAACTGGGCATTCACTTAAACCGCATCCAGAACAGCGAGTTCTATACAAAGCTCGGAGAAAGAGCCGAAAGCAGGTTTCCGGGCAGGAAACTCGGTGCAGGTACCGGGCTTGAAAAGGGCGGAGTGCCGACATGAGCTTCAGGCTTCTCTGGAGTAAAAGCTGAAAAACAATGTGTTGAAGCCGAATTTATCTGAAAAACATCTGTAGGAGCTGAAAGCATGAAAACGGACATAACCGGGGCAGTTGCTGTCGTCGGTGGAGGGATAGCCGGGGTACAGGCTTCCCTTGACCTTGCAAATAGCGGGTATAAAGTTTACCTTATCGAGTCCGGGCCGACAATTGGGGGAAAAATGGCCCAGCTTGACAAGACGTTCCCGACTTCGGACTGTGCAGCCTGCATCCTTTCTCCCAAGCTTGTGGAAGCCAGCAGGCACCCGAACATAGAGCTGCTCGCATACAGTGAAGTCCTTGCCATTGACGGAGTTGCAGGGGACTTTACAGTAAAACTCAAGAAAAAAGCCAGATACGTAGATGAGACTAAGTGTACGGGCTGCGGGGACTGTATTGAAAAATGCCCGAAAAAAGTCTCAGACAGGTTCAATGAAGGGCTTGCCCCGAGGAAAGCAATTTATCTCGCTTTTCCACAGGCTGTTCCAAGGGTAATGACCATTGACCCTGATAATTGCATCTACCTTAACAAAGGAAAATGCGGAAACTGTGCAAAGGTCTGCAAGCGAGGAGCTGTTGACTACACCCAGAAGGACCTCGAACTTTCCCTCAAGGTCGGAGCTGTAATTCTTGCTGCTGGTTTTGAGGCGTTTAACCCGGCAGGACTTGAGGCTTACAGGCCTGAGCACCCCGATGTTGTAACCTCCCTCCAGTTTGAGAGGCTTCTGAATGCTTCCGGACCCTACCACGGGCATCTCCAGACCTCGAAAGGAAAGGAGCCAAAGAAGATTGCTTTTATCCAGTGTGTGGGGTCAAGGAACCAGAAATTATCGAGAAAGTACTGCTCTTCGGTCTGCTGCATGTACGCCGTAAAGCAGGCCGTGATTGCAAAAGAGCACGACCCGAAGATTGAATGTGCAATCTTCAATATCGATATCAGGGCTTTCGGAAAAGGCTTTGAGGAATTTTACCAGCGGGCAAAAAACGAGAAAAAAGTCCGTTTCATCCGTTCCCGCCCTTCCTGTGTTGAAGCCGACCCTCTGAAAGGCGAATTGAGGATCCCATATGAAGAAGAGGACGGCAGCATAGCCCACGAAGAGTTCGATATGGTCGTCCTCTCCATAGGTATAGGGGCTTCCGAGTCAGGTAAAGAACTTGCCAGGATTGCAGGGGTCGGGCTTACGGGAGCCGGATTTATCAGTACTCCAATAGAGGACCCGATGAGCACGAACAGGCCTGGAGTTTTCGCTGCAGGCGCTGTGCAGGGGCCAAAAGATATTCCGGATACCGTGGCTCAGGCAAGCGGGGCTGCCGCAAAAGCCGGGGCTCTGCTCTCTTCTGCCCGCGGGACTCTGGAAAGCAAAAAAGAGTTCCCTCCTGAAAAGGTTGTAGAAGGCGAACCGAAGGTAGGCGTGGTTGTCTGCCACTGCGGCACGAACATAGGAGGCTTTGTTAACGTCCCTGAAGTGGTCCGTTATGCCGGCACGCTCGAAAATGTGGCAGTTGCAAGAGAGGAAATGTATGCCTGCTCCGAAGATGCCCAGGAGCGGATCAAGGAAATGATCGCGGAACACGGGCTGAACAGGGTACTTGTTGCCTCCTGCACTCCGAGAACTCACGAACCCCTCTTTCAGGAAAGCTGCAGGGACGCAGGGCTGAACCCCTACCTCTTTGAGCTTGTAAACATCAGAGAACACTGTTCCTGGATTCACCAGCAGGAGCCTGAAAAAGCCACTGAGAAGGCAAAGGATATCGTAAGGATGGGGGTTTCCAGGATCAGGCACCTTGCTCCACTTTATAAACAGGAACTTTCGCTCGGGCATAATGCCCTGGTGCTTGGGGGTGGAATCTCAGGCCTGAATGCAGCTCTCGAGATCGCAGAAAACGGGTTTGAAGTCCTGATTGTGGAAAAAGAAGCCGAACTCGGAGGCCTCCTCAGGGATGTAACAGCCCTTCAGGACGGCAGGAAAACCAGGGAAATCCTTATCCCTCTTATCGAGAAGGTCAGGGTTCATCCTCTTATCAAAGTCCTGACAGGTTCCGAACTGGTCGAGGTCAGCGGCTCGGTTGGAAACTTCAAAGGCCGGGTCAGGGATACAGCAGGCAGGGAACAGGAAGTTAAGTTTGCTGTTGCGGTTATTGCAACAGGAGCCGAGGAGCTTTCACCTGCAGGATACTTCAGTTACGGGGAATTCCCGAATGTTATCACCCAGTCCGAACTTGAAGCGAAGCTCGAAGGCGATTTTAAGGCAAAACATGTGGTAATGGTCCAGTGTGCCGGAAGCAGGAACAAAGAGCGCCCGTATTGTTCCAGGGTCTGCTGTATAACTGCAGTTAAAAACGCGCTCCGCATCAAGAAAATGGACCCGTCGGCTACCGTGCATGTGCTGTACAGGGAAATGCGTACTTATGGGGCATGGGAAGAGCTCTATTCAAGAGCAAGGGCTGCAGGAGTCCGCTTTATTGCTTACTCCGACACCCGGCTGCCCTGGATAGGGGAGAAAGAGGTCCGCGTATATGACGAGATTACGGGTTTTGACCTGGAAATCGATGCCGACCTTGTAGTCCTGAGCGCTCCGCTTGTAGCTCCTGCCACAAACAGGCAGATTGCTCCTATGTTCAAGGTCCCTCTGGACTCAAACGGCTTTTTCCTGGAAGTCCACATAAAGTTGAGGCCTGTGGACTTTGCAACCGAAGGGGTCTTCCTCTGCGGGACAGCACAGGCTCCCAAACTTGTAGACGAAAGCATCGCCCAGGCAGCAGCTGCGGCTTCGAGGGCATGTACAATCCTTTCCAGAAAGTCTCTGGAATCAAGTGCTGTCATCTCAAAAGTCAATGCCGACCTCTGCGTGGGCTGCGGGGCATGTGAAGCGGTCTGCCCTTACGGGGCGATCAGCTTAAAGGAAGTATGGATCGAAAAACAGGGCATTTCTTATAAGGCAAGGAAATCCGGGGTTAATCCTGCCCTCTGCAAGGGCTGCGGGGCCTGTGCGATGAGCTGCCCGACAGGTGCGCTCGACCAGCAGCATTTCAGAAATGACCAGCTCCTTGCCCAGGTGAAAGATGTCTTTACTTATTCTGAGGAGGTCCGCTAATGGAACCTGACAAAAACGAAATCTCTGAGTCATGGGAACCCAGGATTGTAATGTTCTGCTGTAACTGGTGTTCCTATGCAGGTGCAGACGGTGCTGGAATCGGGCGTTTCCAGCAGCCTGCGAGCATGCGTATCATCCGCGTGATGTGTTCGAGCAGGGTAGACCCTGTGCATGTATTCTCCGCTTTCCTTGAGGGAGCCGATGCCGTGATGATTACGGGCTGCCACCTCGGGGACTGCCACTACATAAACGGAAATGAAAAGACCCTTGTAAAATTCAATTTCATGCGTTCGATGTTAAAAGAACTCGGCCTGGAAGAAGAAAGGCTGCAGCTTAACTGGATCTCGGCATCAGAAGGCGAAAAGTTTGCCGAGGTTGTCCGTAAGGTTACGGAACAGGTCAGGCAGCTTGGCCCATGTGTCTTAAAACCCGAAGGGGTGGCCTGAAATGTCCGAACTGAAAGCTGCTGCCGATATTAAAGTCGGGGACAGGCTGCTCGGCTGGGCTGCATCCGAAGAGGTGCGGGTGCGCGGAGCTTCAGGAGGGCTTGTGACAGCAGTGCTCGCATCTGCCCTTGAAACAGGGCTTGTGGACAGGGTGCTCATCCTGAAAAAAGTCAGCGAATTCGAAGCCTATCCGGTGTTTACCTCTGACGTGAAAGAGGTCCTGGAATCAGCAGGTTCCATGCACTCTGTACCCGTAAACCTTGCCAGGTACTTAAAGCCTGAAACCTGTTCCGGAAAAATAGCCCTTCCCGCAAAGCCCTGCGATGCAAGGGCCGTTGTCGAGAGGGCAAAAAGGAATGCTCTGTCCCCTGAGGACACCTACGTTATAGGCCTTAACTGCGGGGGCACAATGCACCCTGAAAAGGTCCGGAGAATGCTTGAGACCGTCTACAGGCTTGGGCCTGAAGAGATTGCAGGAGAAGAAATCGTAAAAGGAAAGCTGGTTTTCTTCACAAAGGACGGAAAAGAACATGCAATTCCCATTGACGACCTTGAAGCCGACGGGCTTGGGAGGAGAGACTCCTGCCGCTACTGCCAGGTAAAGATCCCAACAAATGCCGACCTCGCCTGCGGGAACTGGGGTGTTTCCGGCGACCTTGCAGGCAGAGGCACTTTTGTGGAAGTCATGACTGAAAAAGGGGTGGAGCTCCTCAGAAATGCTGTCAGTGCAGGCTTTGCCGAAGTTATGCAGGCGGATGAAAAAAGTATTTCTGTCCGGGAAAAGGTCAATAAGGTAATGCTCAGGATGAGCGAGAAACGGAAGGCTGAGGTTTTTTCCCCGATTGAGAATGGGGAAGAACGCTTCGAGTACTTCAGGAAGGAGCTTGAAAACTGTATCCACTGCGTGGCCTGCAAAGCAGTCTGCCCGGTTTGCACCTGCGGAGAGGATTCCAAATGTACGGCTTACTCGTCCCTTGCAGACAGCTACAAAATGTCCCTTTTCCATATGGTGCGCTTCCTGCACCTTTCGGATTCCTGTATCGGCTGCGGGCAGTGTGAAGACGTCTGCCCCGCGGAAATCCCTCTCACGCGCCTTTATCAGCGCTTTGCCGTCCCCGTCCAGAAAGAATACAGGTACCTTCCGGGCATGTCCGACAGGACCCCGCCTTTTTTTGCCCTGAAACCCGAAGACAATGAGGATAATGAAGGAGGTGGCTGTTCATGCAGGTGAAAAACAGGGAAAATGTGTACTCAAGCATATGTCCGGGCTGCGGGCTTGCCTGCGGGCTCTATATAAGGGAAATGGTCTCAGGAACCGGGGAAACTTCGGTTTCAGTGGACTTCCGGAAAAGCTCCCCGGTAAATGCAGGCAAGCTTTGCAGGTTCGGGCTGAAGCTTCCGGTCTATTATACAGAGCCTCAGGCCCACACAGAGCCTCAGGCTTACACAGAGCCTCAGGCTTACACAGAGCCTCAGGCCTCGATGGTTAGAGGACAGAAGTCAGAGCTAAAAGCCGCTATATCAGCAGCATCCGAGGCTCTGAAAACCGTGTCCGCAGAACGCCTGGCTTTCTTTTCGGTGGGAAACACTACAAATGAAGAGCAGAAAGCTTTCTCAGCCCTTGCAGGTGCGTTTGGCGCCGGAGTAGAGACCGGGATGGGCATTTACTCTTCACTCCCGGCAAAAATGCACTCTGCACTTTTCCAGGGAATGTCCCTTGAGGGGCTCGAAAAAGCAAAACAGGTCTTTCTCTTTGTTGACCCCTATTCCCAGTATCCCCTGCTTCTCAGGAGGGTTCTCAGGGCAAAAGAAAACGGGGCGAAGGTTGTCTGCATAGGTCCCAGACATCTGCCTGTTGCTGATGAGCAGTTCTGCCTGAAGCCGGAAGAGTACGGAAAGTCGTTATCTCCTTCCCGGGACGCCGTGCTTATAGCCGATATTCACCCTTACTCCGATCCGGCACATATTAAAGCAGTCCTGGACCTTGCGCAGGCTTCCGGTGCAAACTCCTTGTTCCTCAGGCCCTTTGCAAACTCTGCAGGAACAGCGCTGCTTTCAGCCCACACAAAGCAGCACACTCTGGATAAGCTGTTTGAGGACATCAATTCCGGAAAAATAAAGGCTCTCTTCTGCCTAGAATCCGATCTTCTCGAACTTGCTCCTGACAGGGAGGCTGCATTACAGGCTCTCTCGAAGCTGGACACCCTGATAGTCCAGACATCCGGACAGGGAGAATTTTCCAGGCTTGCCGACATATTAATCGCATCCGAACCTTTTTACCGCAAACAGGGCACAGTACTCAATGCGGAAGGAAGGCTTCTTTCGGCGGGCGGGAACTCCACTTCAGGTTTTGATGTACTTTCCAGCCTGGCAGCAGCTTTCGGAAAACAGCTCGATTTTGAATCGGTCCGGAAAGAGGTGTTTGAAGTCATCGGGTTAAAGGAAGCAGATGAGTTTGCCTTCCGGACACCCGCTGAATTTTTCCCGGTGTCGGCTGAAGTTGAAACCCCGTGTTCAAAAAAGGGACCTGTTCCGGAAGCCTGTTCCATGTCCATTTATGATTCCTGCCCGGAGGAATCCTGTCCTGAATGTTCTTCAGCTTCGCTCGTTTATTCTCTGTCCCCTTTCATGTGGCACGGCATTGAGGACTGCAGCGACTTTGTCGAACTGAACCTTAGCATGGTCCGTAAGCTGGGGCTTGTAAAGGGAGGCAATGTAAAAATCAGGGCTTCAGAAAAGACGGTTGATGTGAAGTTCAGGGTCTCGGACATTGAGGACGGTTGTTTACTTTCTCCCCGTAAGCTCCCGGTTTCAGGCATTCAAGGGGCTGAGGTGGAGCTTTCCCGTTAAGGAATAAAAAAAGTCCTGAATAAACACGCATAAAGTCCTGAAATAAACATAAAGAAATAAACATGCATAAAGTCCTAGAAATAAAAATACAGAATATGAATTTGCAGCAGATAAAAGGTGTGAAAGAATGGCTCCTTAGAATTATTTCTGATTCTATGGAGTCAAATTTCCTCTTTCCTGATTCCTCTTTCCTGATTCCTCTTTCCTGCTGCCCCTTTCATTTAAATGCCGTATTACTCAAAGCGGCGATTAAAGAAGCTGCTTAAAGGCATTTTGCCTGCTTCTTTTTTCCCACGGATTCTTCTGCGGGGCTGAGGTCGAACTTTTTCTTTTCGTCCCCTATTGTTATTGTGTAGTCGCCCGAGGGAAGGGATTTTGTATCATAGCTGAATTTGAAATTCCCTTTCTTGTCAGCTTTTGCAGCTTCGTATCTGGACTCGAACGCAAGAATTACATTGCCCTCTGATTTTTCGAGAACATTTCCATCGATTTTCACTAAATAGTTCATCCAGGAAGGCACATTCGACTGGGAAATTCCCGCAAAATCGTCTGAGGCATCAGCATGCCTGGAGAACCATCTCCCCTTCTTTACCCTTACATTGATGTCCTTTACTTTAACGCTGTCATCTTCTCCACTTGCTGTGACACTAAAGAAACTTTTTCCTCCACGTACAGCCGGAGGGATCTTCAGACTGTTTATCTGATAAACGTAACCTGTCCCTGAAACGGGAACTATTTCTTCATGCAAAATAGATACTTCAATTATTTCTTTGGATTCAGCTTCACCGGAGATCTTTATAATGTCTCCTACGCTGGGATTTTCTGGAGATATGCTCCAGTATTTAACATCTGCAGATGCAGGTGCTATTAAGATTCCTGCGGTTGCACAAAACAAGATTATCATAAAGAGAGTCTTTCTCTGAAATGCGTATTTCAATATAAATCCTCCAATTAATGTTTGCCTGGCTCTTCATGCAGATATAATCAATAATATTTTATAAGTTGGGATTCCTCATAATTATCTTTGAAAAGCATTTTTATTATTAGATCACACTTCATTAGTTTTAAAATTTTTGCTTACACTAAACTGCGTGTAACACTCTTTAAAACTTTAGATTATTTTAATTTGATATTGTGTTAACACAGAAGGGAAAACCGGATCAGATTCCTGAAGCTTTTTCTATAAAACTCGGGGCCAGGTAAATCATGTAAAGCCTGACCAGTGAGACTCTTACCTGTGATATTCTTATAGATCAGGTAGAAATCAGAAGGGAAACAACCGCGGTTCTTGAAATCGAAGTAAAAATAAGGGATTGGAGGAATTGTTGTATTCAGCAGGTTTTTCATATATTAAATTTTTAGATATTCTTCTCCATTTTTCCAGGGTTTTTGTGAAGAAGATTCAATTTATTTAATGATAGTTATGGATTTTTGAAGTCGGAGTTTAGTGATCTTAGTTCAGTATGATTAATTCATAAGGCATAAATACTTAGCAGCAAAAATAGGTACTGTTGAGTGGTTAACTCTCTGGGAATTATCGCCCTCTACGAGTAAGCATACCAAGCCCCCAAATGGTATCAAATTTTCTTTCAAAAATACTCCCCATATTCTAACCCCCTAACCGCTCAACACCCTTTTTTCAGGCACAGGATTTCAAAAAGCATTGCAATATTTCTTTTTTCTGACTGCATAACTCCTGGTTTCTTCTGTCTATTACCCTCAGTACATACAAAAACAGAAGCTGCATACCTCATCAAAAACTTCTAACAGGCGACCTTAATTTATTTCAGGCTGTACTTTTTTTCTTTTGAAATTGTTTTTGACTTCATCCTTACCGCCACTGCCGGATCGGACATTCACATCATCACTGGCTGGAACCTCAAATCCCGATAATTAATTAGGCGCGGCTTTTGCGGAGAGAGTTTTGCACAAAATGACCCCCGCAAAAACAGCTTAGCCTATGACCTTCAGGAGCCTTTCAGGTTCCTTGTTGATCTGGCAGTTATCAGCCTGGTTGAAAGTGGATCTATGGAAAGTAAATACTTTATCAGGACTGAGAATTACAATCTCAGGCTAAAGCCTACAGGAGCCAGGAAGATTGTTAATGAGTTTTCCAATATGCTGAATAAAAAGGTGAGTTATCAGGGTAAAGAAAGTACCTGGAGTTATGTTATCTTTCTGAAGGCAAGAGAATTAGCTCATTACCTCACAAGCAAAAAGGAAAAACTGGATTTTGTTAAGCCTGAGTATGAAATTGAGAGAATTGATTCTTATGACATGAGGCAAAAGATTCTCAATATTTCTTATGTTGATTGGAAGAAATTAGGGTTTTCTAAAGGTACTTTGCATTACATGAAGCAGAATGCCAAGTCAGATAAACCATTTACTCTTAATGCTCACGTTCTGGAAAGGGTGAATAAATGGGAAGCATTGGTTTCAAGTCAAAAGTAAAAATGTGTATACTTTTACTGTTAAATGTAAAAATGTGTGTGTTTTACGTATAATATGTAAATATGTAAAATTTACAGTAAATAGTAAAACGAAATCAAGAGAAGTAGTAAAAGAGCCATAATATACCTTTTTAAGATTGGTGAACTTATGAGTAATTTGGGTAAAAAATTTTGGAATACTTTTCGAGTAAGTATTGTTGATCTTGATGAAGAGTATCAAGAGAAGTTTATCAATAATTATAAAGAATTTTATAAATCTATAGATAAAGCTCACGTTTTAAATTGTAAAGAAATTAAGGCTCTTAAAAATATAGACACTAAATGTTATTTTGGACGTGGATCTTACCCTGGTTTTATCAATTCATGGCAAGTTAAAACAAATGCACTTCTATATGACACATTTATTTTTGATATTGATACATTTCGCAATATAGTAATAGGCATCCTTCCACCCAACTTAGACGATAGTAAAATTTTGCATCTTATGAACCCTATTGATCTCGAGGCATCGAGTTTTTTAATGGATCTGTATAAAAGCGGCTGTATCAAGCTTGTTAGCTCACCATTTATATGGAACAATATGTTTGGTAGCGACACATACACTTCTCTAATACAGGAAAACAAATTATACACTGATAAAAAAGAAATTGAGGACATCTCAAAGAATGCCGCCTTATTCCCTGGTGACGAACATAATTATCCTGGTCTGCTTCAATTAATGAATGAAGATATTTTGGCTTCTTATTTAACAAATTCTTCTATAATTACGCAAGAATATTCTAGTTATATAAAACGAAAGTTAAGCGAATTTGATCAGATAAGATCTAAAAATAATATTGTTGATCGAGTATTAAAATATGAAGTCCCGAATTTTGATAGTTTGGATTATAATAATATCTCTAACATACGAAGATTAAAAAGTATATCCAAATTCCGAAATAAAATTGAAGAATATTCTCAAAATATTTGTGCGGAAAATTCAAATATTGAGGAGATTATCCAAAGCTTCAGGGACGAATTATGGAAATTAGCTTTGGATAATATTGAAGACAGAAAATCTAATGTGATAATAGAAAGTTTAATTTCAAACTTACCTGTGTTGTCTTTATTGTTCCCAGCTAGAGATCTACTAAAAGTTAGTGAACTACAGAACCATTGGGGATATACTGTTTTACAACTGAAGAAGAACGCAGGTTCTCCTTTAGAAAATAAAGAAAATCTTAATAAACATCATAAAAACTTAAGGCACTTTGATCAAGATAATATCACATTAACTTTCGATGACTATCTATATATGGCGTATGACTATAGCAATCAAGATGAATATGAGAAAGCACTTAAGGCTATAGACGACGCTCTTAAGCTGAGACCAGGGGATTTCAATGCTTTATTAAGCAAAAATATTTTTCTTACCAAACTTAATCATAAAAAATTAGAAACGATAGACAAATTGCTAGAAACTAACCCTGATTGTTCGATTTACTGGCAAAAGAAAGGTGAAATTCTAGATATCATGGGAGAGTATGAGGAAGCATTGTTAGCATATAAAAAATGTATTGAAATTAATCCCAAAGAATCGAGAGTATGCTATAACGTAGGAAACCTTCTCGCTACTAATCTTGGTAAGTATTCAGAAGCAATAGAATATTTCGATATGGCAACAGAGATCGAACCAAATTTCGATATTGCATGGATGTGTAAAGGTAGTGCTTATGGTGATTTGAAAAAGCCCGATGAAGCAATAAAATGTTTTGATAAAGCAATTAGTATTAATCCTAATAATCCCACTGCGTGGTCTAATAAGGGGACTGCTCTTTGCAATATTGGAAGATGGAAAGATAGTTTAGAAGTTTATTACCACTCTTTGCGACTTGACCCCAGTAATGGGTTTGTTTGGTATCTTATAGGAAATGTCTATAAAGAATTAAACGACGAAGAAAAAGCATTGGAAGCATATAAAAGAGCAGAAGAATTTTGTGAAATAATCAACAGACATACACAAGAATAATTAATATTTGTATAGTTCAACTTTTAAAACTCAGGTTGAAACAGATTTTTTACATTTAAATTATACTAAAATAAAAAATTTTGTTTTTTATCAATAAATGCTTGATAACAGATTATTAGAAGAGAACATTTGAGAAAATGGTTTACATTCAATAATTAATACTTAAGCTCTCTTTAAAAATCCTCATTTTAACAATAAATAAAACCTTGGCAACTTTGTCAAGGTTAGGTATGTATAAAGGCGTTTGCCTCAATAGAAATAATTTATAAGTTTGTTCATGAAGGGGATAGCTCTGTTCCTTACTTCAGTTGCAGTATCTAGCCTGATTATATCATCATGGCAGCCTTTATTTCGATCAATCTTAAGTATCTCACCCAAACATTCTAATGTATCCATGATGTCAGAATCTAAAATATTCAGCAATTCTTCTTTGATCTTGATAGACAGTTTGTTTTGATTTGAGTTTTTTAAGTCTGATTTTATTCCTTTCCATTGACTACTAGTTGCAGACTTGTTTTCATTCAATATTTTCTTAAAAATAAACGGATTTTGTTTGTTTTTAACATATTTGTCTTTCAAATTTTTATTACGGATTTTTATTTTGTTTCTAATAGGTTTTGAAACGTTTTCCTCCATAATTATTTGGATAGCTTTGGAGTATTTCATAAGTACTCCAGAATAATCTAGATTATCAAGCTCTAAAAGTTCTTCTTCTGCGGATATTAAAGTAGATCTGACCCGTTCTTCATCTTCGGGCAATGATTCAATTTCAAGCTGTTCTTTTGACAACTCAGTAAACTGTTTTATCAAGCTCTGTGCTTCTTTGTATATTTCGGAATTTTCTTGCATTAATTCACTTGACTTATGCATCGAATCTATTGCTTTTGTATATTGAAATGAACGAGCATATGCAATAGATAATTTAAACCATAACTCTGGTTCTTTATCACTAATTTTAATAGCTTCTTCGTAGCATTTTATTGCATCTTTTGCATTAGACATAATCAAGTTTAAATGTGCTTTGAGATCTAGCAAATCTAAACGTTTATTTTCTTCTTTTTCTTCAGTTAATCCTTTGTCAATAAAGTATGACGCAATATCATCCATGAAATAATCTATGAGAACGTAACCTACCAAAAAATACGGCGAAACTCTTTTTTCGTACTTCTTTATTTCTACGATCAAATCTTCAAAAAATCCCTTCACAACATTTTTCTTTTTAAATTGTAGTGAAAGAATCAAGCATTCTTTTAATGAAGGCAATATATATTCATGAGTCTCAGATTTTATTGAATAGATAAACATTATATATTTTTTCAAATGTTCTCTACCTATTGCCATGAATCCTATTTCACGAGTCTCGATGCCGTCTGCAATAAAAGTAAATCCTCTTAACAATAATGCATCTTTATTTACTGCTTTTATTAGATCTTGAGATTCAATTCCTGCCAGACAGTTTTTTGCATTGATTAAATAGTCTATTCTTTTAGATTCGTCTTCATTTTTTATGTTCAGTAGGTATAAATAGAAATAGCAACGAGCAATATTGAAATTCAAATCATTTGATTCCAAAATTTCATTTGCTCTTTTGAAATAAGCGACGGCTTTAGCAAATTGAAAAGTACCAAATAGTTCATTGCCTTTTTCGATAAATTTCTCTGAAAAAGTGCGTTTATCCTGAAGAATGAGTTTTTCAAAAGCATTGTCATCTTTTTTAGAAGAAGAACATTCGACGTATACAGTATATTCTTTTAATCTGATGTCTATTTTTTCTGTAATTAGCTTTTTAATTTCATTGTCTTCTTTCTCTTCCAGTAAACTTTTGCATTTTAGTAAAGTGTTATATTCTTCTTTATTTTTGTAAACTCTGCGATATGTAGATGCTATATTGAAATATAAGTTAATTTTAACATCTGTTTCCAGTTTATCAGCAATTTCATAAAAATAAGATAAATATTCTTGAAATTTCTCTTCATTTCCTTTATGAAGATAACTTTCTGCGATATTTTTAGCTGATATGGCTTTAAAATACAGTATTTCTTTCAACTCCGATATATTGGGAACTTGATTATTTTTTGAATCAAAATTTGATCCATAAAAGGCTGTATGAATGTCTTTCAATTCATCTTCCGCTTCACAAATCATTCTGTATTTCTCAAGATGATTATGAATAGCCGAATCATAATCTCCAATCTCTCTACAGCAAAACGCCATATTAGAGAGATAAACACTTTTTTCACCCTCTGAAACTGATTGTTCACACAAAAACTCGTATAATTTTTTAGCTTCGAAATAGTAACTATAATCCATCATTAATTGAGCAATTTTTATTAATTCCACTTCTCCATGAAGACTGATAAATTTCTTAATATCAGAATCATTTAAAGTAAATTCATAGTAATGGTTTAGAATAGAAAGCTTTTGATGTTCGTCTTTACTTTCAAACCACATCACATAAGAGATATTTAGAGAATCTTGAACAAACTTTGCATATCTATCAATTGATTCTCTATTTATGTCTGGTTTGGTAGGATGCATTTGAAGTATGCTATGTACTAATCTTAAATCTGGTTCAGGAATATATTTCAAAAATGAGGAATCACGTATTTCTAAGTAAATATTAACAAAGCTCAGGTTTTCTGCTAAATACCTTACACCTATAGAGTTTAATAAATTATGACTTTGAATGAGTTTCTTTTGATAAATTTTATTTTTCTAAAATGGATCATAATCGCCTATGTACCCTGTTTCGACTTCATGGAGAAGTGATTCCACAGATGTTTTTTCATCCAAATTATTTTCAGATTCTGCTATTTGCAATCTCTTTTTCAAAAAAGCCAATTTGGTTTCTTTAAATCCAGATTCATTTTGACCAGTAGTTTCGAAATCATACACCAGTTTTTTGTCGAGTTCTATACTCTCTGATCCGGGTTCAAACCTATCTAAATTGAACAAAGAATCAAAACTATTTCCTATGTACTTTTTTTCAATATTATCTATGTAATTATTCAATTTAACAATTATTTCTTTATCATTTTCGATTTCTTTAATTAAATATTGTTCAAAGCCAGGATCTCTTTTCATTCTGTTAATGAAATGCAAATTCAAAGAGTATCTCTGGATCAATTCTTCTAATTTTGCTTTATCAGAGGTTTCTTCTTCAAGAGAACTTACATACTTTCTTATACTAGTTCTCCAGTCAATCTCATAAGTTTCCCACAAAAAATTGTCTATTAAATTAAGCCCAGCTTTCATAATTAACATACCATATCTCTTTCTATTGAATAAATATATTGTCAAAGTTCTTTGATTTATAGATTCAAAATATGCACATATTTGCTGACACAATATTGCATTAACCCCGAAGTATAGACATCATATTCTCAGTAGCTGTGTTGTTCATTTCAATTATATGCAATCTTAATCCACATTCGGCAGAGATTCTCATAGCCTCTTGTTTTTCAAATTCCAGCTCTTTGTGTATTAGTTCCTTGTCGATTATTCTCTTTTTTGATGTGTCCCTTACTCTGTAAGTATAGACCCTTTCCGGCGTAGAATCAAGCAGTATTATGTCTGTATAAAATCCGTAGTCCATGTGAGTGAAGATCAAATCTATATTCCCGGTCTTCAGATTGTATACTGTTAGATGGGAGTCTACCAACAAGTCTTTGCCATGTTGCTCCTGTATTTTCTGAAGTGTGTCCCTTACCCTCAGCCTGTAAACATATTTCTTATATTCAGGCAGGTATTCAAAATGAGAATATTCATCCCCCATCATTTCCTGAAGGATGCCTGAACCCGAAGTAAAGCACATATCAAGATCTCCTTTGTCGATTTCTCTCAGCAAGGTTGACTTCCCAACCCCCCTTACTCCTGTGAAGCAGATTTTTCTTAATGGAACCCCATTATCCACGATAGTCATAGTCCCCACCTCTTTCTATGTATTTATCTGCATCAACCAGCTCTGTAAGTTCCGTATACTTCAATACATCAAAAGAAATTGTTGAACGCTGATTGCCCTTGCTCAGGAGAATGTTTCCATCAGAGCCGATTATAAAATAGGATTCCAGCATTTCATTAGCAGATTCGAATGTGGGACTAGTTCCGTTGTTAAGCAGCAGTCCACCGTTTATGGCTCTGTAAGTGTTAAATTCCTCATCCGTTATTGTAAGATCCAGAGCATCATCATTTTGGCCTTTCATGGGCAATATCTGAAAGACCTTCAACCTATCTGGACACAGAGATAAGATGAATGGTTTCATGTCCTCCAAATAGTTAAGTTTGGTAACAGTAATATTTATCTTTAGTTTCATTCCATTCTTTCGAACAAGTTCACAAATTCTGCGGACATGATCCACATGGCCACCATCACCCCTTCCAAGCTTCTTTTCGATTTCTTCATTTGCAGAGTCTATAGATATACCAATCCAATCCACATAACTGCTCATTTCCTTGAGATTGTGCTCATTAAGCAACGAGGCATTTGTTACAATGCTCACAACGAAGCCCATATCCTTTGCTAATTTCAGGAGATAATTGAGGTTCCGATATAGTAGAGGCTCTCCGCCAGCAAAATTGATTTTCTCAATTCCTTTGGCCTTCAACGTCTCAAGTTTTTGTTTGGCTTTTTCCACATCCTTGAACTCCCCACTCATATTTTTGTAGAAACAGAACCTGCATTTATAATTGCAATTCATGGTCACGTGCCAGTTTACCGATCTAACTGTTGTGTTTGTCATTGAATGAAGGTCAGTTTTGAGAAATATAATAATTTTTTAGATTTTCCTATAACTTAATAGATACATTTATCAAATAATAAATTAATAATACACAAAAAAGGGGAATTCATATTGGCGAAAAAAGAAAGGATTCACATAATGAGCGCTGGTGCAAATGTTCATAACACTTTTCCCAGAGCAATCTATGATATTGCGCCTGCTGATGAGGTTTATGTCATTGGTGAAAAAAGAATATATGTAGATTCAGAGATTGAAAATATTCAAAAAAACAGAATCGCAATCAGAGAGTCAATTAATAAATTAAAAGAGATAGCGTTGCCTTTAATTGAAACAGAAGTACATAATATAATTATAGAAGCTGATACTCTTGATTATATTAGAGATGCAGTCTTTGATATATATAAAAATAAACCAAACGCTGATTACTATTTCAATGTGTCTAGCGGGACCACAGGTTTATCTATTGGACTATTTATGATGGCACTTTGGATTGAAGCTACTCCATACCATGTGGACATGGATAAAAAAGCAAAACTAATTTCAGTTCCAAAGGTGCATATAGAGGACTTTCAGTCAAATCCAAATCGGATAACCATACTTCAGATATTGGACAGACAAAAACCCTCTGAAGATGAAGAGAAAATAAAAAAGCTTTCAAGAATAAAACTCAAAGAAAAGCTCTCTAAAGAATACATCCCGATAAGAGACACAAAAAGAGCAGACAGGGAGTTAAAAGATGGGGTATTCAACTCCCTGACAAGGGATCTTCTCAGTTGGGGACTTATAACAGAAAGACACATCGAAGGCAGCAAGAAGGAAAAAGAATATATTTTGACTTCAGATGGGGAATTCACATTAAAGTTCACAACACTTAAAAGAAAATAGATTATGAAATTATTAAAATATATTCTCTGCAACTTATAATTATATCACAGTCTAAAGAACCTCTGTTGACTGTTCGAGTTTACGAAAACGATCACTTACTAAATTTATTCACTTAAAATAGAACAATTTTGTAAGTATTTTGAATACCATACATTTTACTTATTTTTTTGAAAGAATATTAAAAAATAAAAATTTTTATATATCTCTTTATGAAAATTAACAGTTGTGCATTATTCATGCAAAATAGCGTTGCGTTTTTTGACTTTTTATTTAAAAGAGATTATAATAAATGTATATTTTTAGTTAAGGCAACTCTCTAAAAGAACGGTTGTGCGTAATTTTAGCAAAACACCGTTGCGTTTTTTTGAGATCCCTATTACCCAAAAGGTTAGTGCGAGATGTACGATTCGAACCACAAACTCCTACAAGACCAGGCTCTGAACCCGGAGCCTTTGACTTGTCTGGGTAGTGCTTGCATCTTGACTTGCCTACTTCTTAACAATATTTTAATTTATGTTGATCTTAGTCGAAAAATATACATTTGTATAATAAATTTATTGACTATTATTTTTATTTCAATTTGTAGAATACCGAAAACAGTCCATAATTTAGTTCTAACTATAGATACTATTTTATACTGTTTTTGCGTATTTCTAATAATCGACTGCTAAACTAATTTGCTAACGCTTTTGATGTTCATGTAGAGCAAGTTGGACATCTGGGTGGACGAACATGCAGCTGCTGTAAACTCTGGAACTGTAGCCCTTCATATTGCACTTCTTGCACATAACATTGGAAAAGAAGCTGAAGTAATTACAAGTTCTTTCACATTTATTGCCACCGCAAACAGTATTCTTTACACAGAAAAATCTGGGGGCAAGAGTACATGGACAGAGAAAAGCTGATTAAACTATCGGGCCTGAATTTAGGCATTGCCGCCGCCAACATAATTACCTTTTCTCCAAGATTGATCGGACTAGTGTTGTTCGGGGCCAGTGCATTCGAAACAGCCCTTGGTTTCACATTCATCTTCTTAAGCGGCGCCGGGTTAATCTACGGCAATTATGAGCTTCTTACCGGACCGAAGAAAATAGTTCAAACCGATAGAATCTGGACGGTGGATGATTATATTGAAGCACTGAATATTCACAGGGGGCTCAAAACATTCGAAAAAACCGTTGACTTGCTGCTCGATCAGATTGAGCGGCTGCAGAAAAAGAATAAAACTATCCGGGATGTCCTTCTGCAGATCTTCAGTGCCTCAGAGATGAGCTACAAGAAATTTGATACGGTCATCGTCGAAGTGGAGAAGATATTCTTTATGAATATCCGCAGTATCCTCAATAAATTGGATGCATTCGATGAAAAAGACTACAATTCTGTTAGAAAGAACTACGAAGAAGGGGCCATTCCGCAGCAACTTTATGAAGAAAAGTTTAAAGTCGGTAATGAGTATATTAATTTTGTGAAAGCTGCCACTGAAGATAATGAGCAGATCTTGCTAAAGCTTGATAAGTTGTTGCTGGAGATCTCAGGCTTAAACAGCGTAGAGAGTGGCCAACTGGAGCAAATGGCCGGCATGATCGAGATAGACAATCTGATCAAACAGGCAAAATATTATAAGAATTGAATAGGGGCATCTTCATGCTGAACGAAAGCAACAATAAAGTAATTTTGAAGATAATCGGAGCAGCAGTTGTAGTATTTATCTTAGTTTATCTGGCGATTACTATAATCGGACCCGGTGAGGGATCACTGGATAGCGTCATTAAAGACATTAATGTGAATACAGTCCAGCATCCTATGGGCCATGTTGTCGTTTCCCCCGACCTGGATGGCTCCTTGACTGAAAACTTGCCTGAAATCTCCAAATACCAGCCGCAGGTTAATAACAGCACACCCACCTACATCGAAATATTTTCCTCAACGGAAAAAGCTGGCAGCGGTGCTGATGGCTGGCTGACAGAAGTGGCCAGAGACTTCAATAGCGCGGCAATAACAATTGATGGCAAACAGGTGTCGGTAAGGCTCAGAGGAATTCCCTCCGGGGAAGCCGCCGATTATATTACTTCCGGGAAGTATTTGCCGGATGCCTATACGCCGTCCAATGAGCTCTGGGGTGAGATGATCATTTCCAAAGGGGTTAAAGCCGAGTTAGTTCAAGAAAGACTTGCCGGCAATGTGGCCGGGATCCTGCTCACTAAATCCAAGAAAGACGAACTGGTAACCAAACACGAGGCAATCAATACCAAGACGATTACCGATGCTGTCGCGAACAAGGAACTGGCGATGGGCTACACCAATCCTTTTGCCAGTTCAACCGGGCTGAATTTCCTGATCTCAACTTTATACACCTTTGACAGCAGCAACTTATTGAGTGATAAAGCAAAAACAGGATTTGAGAGCTTCCAGGCCAATATTCCCGTGGTCGCCTATACTACTCTGCAAATGAGGGAATCTGCCAAATCAGGTGTTCTGGACGGTTTTGTCCTGGAATACCAGACCTATGTGAATACACCGGATATCGGGTACTACGAATTTACTCCCTTTGGGTTCAGACATGACAGCCCGATGTATGCGATCGGCGAACTATCGGCAGAGAAAAGGAAAATCCTGAACGAATTCGTTGAATTCTCCCAGCAGGAAAAGTACCAGACCCTGGCTACAGAGTATGGTTTTAATGGCTTTAATGAATACCAGTCCGAAACCGGACCCGTCAGTGGCGATGTGATCATCCAGGCCCAAAAACTCTGGAAAGAAAAGAAAAAACCTATTTGCGCAGTATTTGTGGCTGATGTCTCCGGCAGCATGATGGGCGATCCGCTGAACAATTTGAAAGATTCATTGCTCAAAGGTCAATACTACATCGGCGAGGACAATATGGTTGGCCTGGTATCATATTCCAGCGATGTTAATATCGATCTGCCTATTGCCAGATTCGATCTGAACCAGAGAGCCTCGTTTGTAGGAGCGGTTAATGATTTGCAGGCTGTCGGCGGCACGGCAACCTTCGATGGGATTGCTGTCGCCATGAAGATGATCCAGGACCAGCGGGCCGTAGATCCCAATCTGAGACCGGTTATCTTCGTTCTCAGTGACGGCGAGACCAATGAAGGCCATTCGCTGAACGACGTTGAAGACATCGTGGAGGATCTTGGAATTCCCATATACACAATTGGCTATAATGCGAATCTTCCGGCCCTGCAGGCTATCTCCAGCATCAATGAGGCTGCCAGCATTAACGCCGATACCGATGACGTTGTTTATAAGCTGGGCAATCTGTTCAATGCTGAAATGTAAATACAGGAGGGTCTAAGATGGCTTTTACTATGGAAGTTCCCGATGAAGCGGCGATCAAGATTGAAGTAGATGAGCAAGTCAAACCGGTATCGGAGGAAGTAGCCCAGCTTCAGGCTGCAGCAGAGAGAAATGTTGCGGAAATTCTGACCCTGGATATCGATGAATTTGCCAAAAAGAAGTATATTCTCCAGTCGATCGAGTCTTTTGGGGCCGCCTCGATGAAAAGCTCGGCAGATAAAAATTCTTTGCTGCAGGTGACAGTCGGGAATCTGTCCAGAGACGGCGATGAAGGCGGTGTTGTGGCAAAAGGGTTAATGGCTTTGAACCGGGAATTAAAAGACCTGGACCCCAGCCTGATTGATTTTACCAGGACCGGCATCTTAGGCAAGCTGTTCAACCCGATCAGGGACTATTTTGACAGATACCAGAAAGCAGATTCGGTGATTGCGGATATCATTGTCTCCCTGGACAAAGGGAAAACAATTCTGAAAAACGATAATACTACTCTGGAGATCGAACAGCAGGTATTGCGCAATTTGACTAAAAAGCTGATGAAAGAGGTCCAGCTCGGTACCCTGATGGACGAATTGATTGAAACGCAGATCGAAGCGGCCAGAGCCAGGAACGAAGATCCGGAAAACGTTAAATTTGTCACTGAAGAAGTCCTATTTCCGCTGCGGCAGAGGATTATGGATATGCAGCAGATGATCGTTGTCAATCAGCAGGGCGTAATGGCGACAGAGCTTGTGATCAGAAATAATAAGGAACTGATGCGCGGGGTAGAAAGAGCCAAAAATGTGACTATTTCCGCTTTGAAGACCTCAGTGATGGTTGCCGGCGCCCTCTATAACCAGAAGATTGTCCTGAAGAAGATCCAAATGCTAAATGAGACCACGAATAGTATCATCAGCAGCACCTCGCAAATGCTGAAGGAACAGGGGGCGGAAATCCAGGAACAATCAATGGAAACCAATATCTCTGTCGAGACGCTGAAGACTGCCTTTGCCGATGTCATGGAAGCGCTGGATTCCATCAGCACCTATAAGCAGGAAGCTCTGCCCAAAATGCGGGATACTATCAATCAGTTCAAGGAATTGGCCGCCAAAAGCGAAGAACAGATTAAGCAGCTGGAGAAGGGCCATAAACTGGAGCTGTAACTGAAGAGAGCCGATGCCTGCAGGCTGCTCAGGCCGAAACCGGAACCCGCTCAACACCTATTTTGAAACGTACCTCAACTCCAGCCTTTTTCAGGTAGAATTGCTGTAAAGGTTTCAGGTACTGCGGGTAAGCAGCACCTGTTTGAGCGTGTTTCCGGTACTTTATTTCTCTTTGCGGGGGAGGGGATTTTCAGACCCCTGAAATCTCGTAGAACTTTTCCATGTCAATGTTTTGCTCAAATACACTTGCGAGTTCGTCATAAGCGTCTTTTTCGCTTACGATCTCTTCAGGCGTGTACTCAAGCCCCTTTTTCTCGCAGAGATATTGAACAAGGGCATTTCTGATGTTCCCGTTATCAAAGAGGCCGTGAAGATATGTGCCGATCACCAGGCCTTCTTCATCAATGGCTCCGTCGTCTCCGAAAACGGTGCGGGCTGAATCCGTAACTCCCATGTGGATCTCGTAACCTTTTATCTCTTCGCCGTCAATGGGGTTCAGGATAGGGCCGTGGCCGTTAACTTTCTTTGTTACCTGGACTGTTCTCTTTTCATAGGCTCCGAATCTGGTCCCTATATCCAGGAGGCCGAGGCCTTCAAACTCGGCTTCGACTCCGTTTTCCACTCCTGAGTCAAAGATGGTCCTGCCAAGCATCTGGTAACCGCCGCAGATCCCGAAGATTGGGATTTTTCCTTTGAAGGCCTGGATTTTTTTGTCCATGCCGCTTGCCCTGAGGTCGAGAAGGTCATTGACCGTGTTCTTCGTGCCGGGGATCATGATCGCATCAGGGTTTCCGAGTTCTTCGTCAATGTCTACGTAACGGACTTTTACAAGTCCCTCAAGGGGTTCGAAGTCCGTAAAATTAGAGATCCTGGGCAGGCGGATAACTGCGATTTCAATTTCGTTTTCTGTCTTTGAACCTTCTTTATCCCCGAGTGAGACCGAATCTTCTGAGGGGATGCGGAGCTTGAAATGGGGAAGGACTCCGAGCACCGGGATTCCGGTTTTTTCCTCAAGCTGCTTAAGTCCGGGCCTCAGGATTTCAGGGTCTCCCCTGAACTTATTGATAATTAACCCTTTAACGTTCTTCTTTACATCTTCGGGCAGAAGGGCAACCGTGCCGTAAAGGCTTGCAAACACGCCTCCCCTTTCAATATCCCCTACAAGGATTATGGGAGCCTGAGTGAGCCTGGCAGTACCTATATTTACGATATCCCTTTCATAGAGATTGATCTCTGCAGCCCCTCCGGCTCCTTCCATAACAATGATGTCGTGTTCTTTCCAGAGCCTTTCGAGAGCCCCTTTAAGGACTGCATGCATCTCCTCAATGGAATCGTAATACTCGCCTGCACTCTTGTCAGCATAGGGTTCGCCCAGCAGGATTACCTGGGAAACACGGTCCCCTTTTGGCTTCAGGAGGACAGGGTTCATGTCCGCAGTGGGTTCGACACCTGCGGCTTTTGCCTGGATTGCCTGTGCAATCCCGATTTCCTTTCCGTCTTTTGTGATCCAGGAATTCAGGCTCATGTTCTGGGCCTTGAAGGGGGCAACCCTGTAGCTTCTGGACAGGATCCTGCATATGGCAGTCACAACTGAACTTTTACCAACATGAGATGCGGTTCCCAGGATTAAGAGGCTTTTCTTCTCCATTTTTACCATACCTTCTGGTCGAACACGTGTTTTTTATATAATTCAGGTGGAACTAAAAATATCATTAAAACCGACAGTGAGATTTTTGTTCTCAGGGTAATAAATCAAGTAAACTTGCTTAGATTTAATAATTGTCTTCTTATACTTCAACTAAAGAATAAATACTTTCGGATTCGCTGCAGGTTTTGTTTATTTAGTTCAAAAAATTATTTATTTCTCAAATTTTTTATCTGCTCAACCATCTTTCCTTTAATCTTTATTTTGTGACCCCTATTAACCGGTTGATTATCCCTAAATTTCTGGCTCCTGGTTTTTTTCTCTGTTATTTCAGGCTTCTGATTTATTCTCTGTTATTTCAGGCTTCTGATTTTTTCTCTGTTATTTCAGGCTTCTGTTTTTCTCTGTTTCTACTTGCGGGCTGGAGAGAATAATATGTTAATCCATATGTTTATCCGGCTGCATTTCGTTTAAATAAGATCAGAACAATCTTTTTGTTATTGAATCGGGGAAAAAAGACCATGAAAGCCGTGCTTTTCTTACTTGTTTTATTTCTTATTTCGGTCCTCCCGGCCTCTGCAGCAGATGCCTCTCAGGTCGATGGAACAGGTTCAGCCCGCATAGCCGAACTCTACAGCGACCTCGAGTCCTTTGATGTAACACTCTACTCAAGCCAGCCGGAGGAGAACCTGACTCTTGAGGTCTCTCTGCTCAGGCCGGAAAGGGGGAATGAAGAGGTCATTGCTGAACAGGCATTTTCAACTGGCATTTTTCCTGCGAATACGATGGTCGTGAAAGTTGGCTTCTGGGAGATCAGGAATGCCGAACGCGGGGCTTACACCCTAAAGGCAAGGCTTCTGGAACAGGGGAAGGTGCTTTCAGAATCGGAATCTAGTTTTGTTTACGGCAGCAACTCCGCTTCCAGACTTCAGGTCGATGACCTTGTCCCCAACTCCGAAGGGATCACTGTTGCGCTTTCCCCCAACCAGGCTTCACTTTTTGATCTCGAATACATGCTTATAGATGGGCACGATGTCATTTACAGTACAAAAACTGAAAAGGCATCCCTGACAAGTTTCCCGGAAGCTTTTTCCGCATCCTGGGGTACCCTCCTCGAAAACAATAAAGAATATACGGGAAGGGTGAAGGTCCGGGTCTATTCCCCCAGTAGAGGTTTTATTGCATCAACAGAGAATTTCACTGCCAGAGACGATGCAGAGATTACTGATATCTATCAAGATGAGACCGGAGCAAGTGCAACTGTTTTAGGGCGTTCCCAGGTGCCTTTTGAAGGAAGCCTGGTTTTTTCCGTATATGAACTGCAGGGAACCTCAGGATCTGGCAGTTCCGTGTTTGTTGAATCCGTCCGGGAAAGAGTCCCCGTACTGCTGAATGGTGATGATGAGACCGTTGAGGTTGCCTGGAAAGAAAGGCTCACGGAAGGGGTCTACAGGCTTGAGATCGAACTTTTCGGCAACAATGGAGATGTTATCGAACGCAGGGAAACCATTATTGAGTCCGATCTTTCCCCCTCAAATGCAAGTGAGGTAAGCCCCGGCACAGGGAACGAAACCCCGGGAGAAAACGGTGGAAACGGCATCCCTGGTTTTTCGGTTGCTGCCGGAGTTGCAGGGCTTGCCATGATTTTTGCCCTTTTCAAAAAGCTGCATTAAAACCCGTTTGTGTAAAAGCACAGATGTACCACAGATGTACCACAGATGTACCAATCAGGAAAAAATCCTGAACAACATCCGAATAAAGCTCAAAACAGCTAAAAAAGCTCAAAACAGCTAAAAAAGCTCAAAACAGCTAAAAAAGCCAAAAAAGCCGTGAATCCCATGCGCTATGAACTCTTTATTGCCCTAAGGCAGATCCGGGCAAGAAAATTCCAGACTCTCCTTTCGGTAGGCGCAATAGCTCTTGCTGTGATGGTACTCACGGTTTCCCAGGCTCTCATGGTTGGTTTTACAGGGGAGCTTTACGATACTACCGTAAACAAACTCCCTCAAGTCTCGGTCTCTCCGCAGGAAGGTGAAGATCACATCTATCTCTACAGGAATCTCATGGAGGAGATCAGTTCAATCGAAGGAGTTACTGCAGTTTCTCCTTTCCTTACGGGGCAGGCTTCTTTCCGGTTCAAGGACAATTCCCTCAATGCTGAGCTTAAAGGGGTGGTCCCTTTAAAGGAAAATGAAATCAGCTTGATTGAAGAAGATATTGTTGAAGGCAGTTTCCGGGAACTCGAGTTCTCAAGAAATACTGTGGTTATCGGCTCAAGGCTGGCAGATAAACTTGAAGTTAATCTGGGCGATTCCGTAGATGTATCTTTTCCGAATGCAAATCCTCTTTCTCTTAGAATTGTGGGGATTTTTCATACTGGCTCCCCTCTGGACGAGTCTCTGACCTATACTTCCCTGGATACTGCCCAGCAATTCTATGATGTCCCTGATGTGGTTAATGGCATTTCAGTCCGGCTCAGGGATTTTAATACGGATCGGGAAATCGCAGCCGAGATCGGGAAAACCGGTTATAAGGCAAAAGGCTGGACCGAGACAAACCCTGCAATCCTCCGTACCATTGCTATCGAAAGCACTTCAAACAATGTTATATACGGTCTTATTATTGTCATAGCCTCTTTTGGCGTGGTCAGTACCCTGAACCTTTCGGTTATCGGTGCAACGGGCCAGATAGGCATGCTCCGCGCTATGGGTGCCCCGGTCTCAAGCATCCAGAAGATCTTCATTCTCCAGAGCGGGATTCTCGGCCTGCTGGGCGCTCTTGTAGGTACTTTTGCAGGAGTCCTTATAGCCCTTGCAATAGGCGGATATGAAATCCCGGCAGCTTCTTCAGATGTCTACGGGGGTATTACCTTTATCCCGATTGTTGTCCGCGCTCAGGACATCGTGTTAATTATTGCCGCCGTTTTCCTGCTGAACCTGATTACCGGAATTTATCCTGCGCGACAGGCGGCGAAGCTGGACCCTGTAAAAGCAATAAGCACAAGGTGAAAAAAACACAAGGTGAAAATTCTGGAGGTTATGTTGGAGCACAATATTTGCAGAGAATGCATCAGATTTGTTGACAGTAATTCTTCATAGCTGCGGAATTCAAAGAACTTTTGAAACTATAATGAGTGTTATATGAAAAATGAGCGGATATGAAAAATGAGCGGATATGAAAGTCAAGCATTGGATCTGCATGTAAACAGAGAAAAGTTTAGAGATGAATGGGGTTGGACAAGAAATGAAGTAGTTTGAATAAAAAAAGAAAGTTGTTTGAATACGAAATTAAAGGATTTAATCCAAAAAAAGAGTGCGAGGGGAAGGAAATAAATCCTTAAACGATGACCAATGAAGAAATAATAAGTAATTTACAGCCTTTCCTCAACTCATTCTTCCATTATTCCTTTGCCTGATCTTTTCTGGTAAGATCTTCTGCATTTACTTCTTTTTTGAATTTTCAGGAAGTTTTTTGTCAGGAGTAACTCCGTAATATTTCGTCCTTGCAGCTCCCCAGATACAGCCGTTTTTCCCGAATATCTTCAGTTCGAGGTTCTGGATAGATTTGCAGACACTGTTACCTGATCTTGCTCCTTTGCAGACAATACAGAGTTTTTCACAAAAAACAGGGGGATTCCCCTTATTTTCAACCATTTCCTCGCCCCCGATCATTCACGTTCTTCAGATATTGCACCAGTACTTCTCATAATACCTCCGCAGGAAACCCTTAAATCTTTAGATTTAGCGGGTAGTTGACTAATGTACTTATTTGACCGGGTGCCTATATGAAGAGTATTTTGATCGAACCATTTTATTTCAGGTATATTTTCCTTTCACAGAAGTTTCTTTCCAGCTGCAGGACCGGGAGCACACTGGAAGACGTCGCTGATCCTGACTTCTATGAGGGTTTTTGCAGGAAGACCTGGCTTTGCAGCATTCACGATTGCTTTCATCTTATCGAATTTTTCGCCTGAACTGATAATTGTAGCTTCTCCTTTTATCTGGAAGCAGCCGCCTGTTTCCGGTCCCCATACATAGATTGCGACATTTGGGTTTTCTTCCAGGTTTGCCAGGGATTTAACCATGAAGTTGTCTGCAATCCAGATAGTTTCATCATCTACAAGCTGGCAGAAACCTATAGGAACTACGTTAGGAACTCCCTCTTTTGAAGCTGTGGCAACAGGAAAGATCTTTACTTTTGAAAAGGCAGTTTTCATATCTTCATTTAACTTTACCATAATATTTCACCATCAGGATGATTTGCAGTACAAATTTATATATTTAAGCGTTAGAATTCTGTACCTGAGGAGTTATTTGTGTATTTTAATGACCTGTTAGGGCAAAAACCTGTCTAACAGGCTGTCTCAAAACCATACCTGATCGTACATTTGGGTAAGAAATCTCGGAATACTTATCTTCTTTAAAAATATATATTACATAAAAACTATATTTTTTAAACAAATTAATTTAGGTGTTTCACCAGGTTCAAAAGGTACGATCAAAAACAGCAATTTTTACTTCCCTTAAACTTGAGCCTTTTTACCTCCATTTGGCAGGTAGATATTAGATTTTGAGACCTTTTAATGATGGCGTTTTTCATACATTATGCGAATATGTATCCGGTTTAAATCTGGCTAACATATGCCCCAAATCTCACGACATATATAATCAAAATAGCAAATAAATTATTTTTCATAGTTTAATTTTCATAAATATTCATAAACATGGATTTTTTTAAAAAAAGTCTCCATATAAAAAATTAACCTGCAAAGCAAAACAGCCTTTAGGTTATGATAACATGTCTTTTGAGTAATACTAAACATTTTATTTTCAGACTAACAGATGGCTGAATATTTTTCAAACAGAGAAAAAAAATTAAATATTGTGATGACATTTGTAAATACATGGAAACAGAATTCAGGAATAATTTACTATCAGCTATTGGATGGTTTATTATCTGGCTTGTTGTCAGGGCGTATTTGAATATTTAAGTTATTTAACTTATTTATACAGCACAAAAGAAGAAGACACGGAAAGGGTGTGCCATTTTTTCTTTATTTCGTGTTCTCCAGGCCTTCCATGGTTCCGTAGTTTTTGTTTCTTCTTTACCGGACCATCACCTGTCATCTTTCTTGCGGCCTGCAGCAGGAGGTAGTTTTGAAACTCTACCGGGTGCCGGCCTTTCCGTAGTTCTTGCTGTACTTCCTGCTTCCTGCCTTGATGCCGAATCCCCGGAAGCCTTTGCCTGACCCCTGGACTCATTTCTGGGACCTGTTTTTTTCCAGTATTTTATGCCTTCCGTGCAGCGCCGGTTTACGCAGAAATCTTCTTCCGGGCTTTCACCTTCTTCTTTTAACCTGAACAGTTTCCAGCCGCAGGTCTGACAGGTTTTATCAAGCAGGGTAAGTTTTCCGGTCTTCGGGACCGAATGCGTGTACCCGCAGCGCTTCGTACAGCCCAGGAAACGGCTGTCTTTAAAGGAGATCAGGAACATGCTCCCGTCACATTGAGGGCAGGGCCCTACGGTCTCAGGGGGATAGCATTCCTTTTCAAGGTCGCATTTAAAGCAGGGCCCTATGCCAACAGCCCAGTTGTATTTGTTTCCTACCTTCAGGACGGCTGCTCCTTCCTTTTTGCACTCTTTGCTCCTGAGTACTGTGAATGCTCCCGTTTTCGGCAGAGGGAACGAGTTTCTGCAGTCAGGATAACCTGTGCAGCCTACAAAACGCCCCGTGTCCGTCTGCACAATCTTGAGCACGTGCCCGCAAGCCTTACAGGTCCCTATGTAATTTTTCTTGTCTTCAAGGGCGGCTTCGTCCTTGATCGTGCCTGCAATGCTTGAAGTCAGCTCCTTTTTGTTTGCTTCAAGCTGGGCATACATCTCTTTTATCAGGGTTGTGCCTTCATCGAGAGCAGCTTCGAACTCTTTTTTTCCGTCTTCTACTTCCTGGATCAGGGCTTCGATCTTTGAGCGGATGTCTGGCCTGACGAGGATCGGCACAGTCAGGGAGAGCCCTTCCATCAGGGTAAAGCCTGTATCAAGGATCGAGACCGTCTTTCCTTTGGTCTCGAAATACCCTCGCTTCTTGTTTGTTTCTATATGGGACGGAGCTGTTGCTTTTGTTCCTATCCCGTGCTTGTCCATAAGGGTAAGGAGTTCGGCTTCGGTCAACTTCTTCGGGGGGCTGGTTTTGGACTTTGTGTTGCTCAGCTTTTTTATGTCTACTTTCTCTTTTTCCTCTACAAACGGGAGAAGCTTATCTTTTTTATTTTCAAAAGGATAAACTTCGAGCCAGCCTGCATCTTTAAGCACTGTCCCTGAGGAGTCGAAAGGTTCTTCCTGCACGTGCAGGTGAAGGTGAGTCTTTTCAAAAACAGCTGCAGGCATCAGGTTTGCCAGGAAATGCCTTGCGATAAGGTCATAGACCTCTACCGCCTGCGGGATGTTTACTGCAGCACTGATTTCTCTCCTTGCAGCCGCCCGGATGGGGTGAATAGGAGGGTGGTCATGTGCGTCCTTTTCCCCGTTTTTCGGCACTATCGGGGCAGCGAGGATTGACTCAGCAAAGGGCTTATACTCGTTCTGCCTTGCAAAATCAAAGACCAGAGACTTAAAATCAAAGTCATCTGCGTATTTGTTGGTCTCTGTCCTCGGATAACTTGTAAACCCTGCAAGGTAGAGCTGTTCTGCTACTTCAAGGGCAGCTTCCGGGCTGATTCCCAGGAACTTTGAAGCCCGTTTCAGATACTCTGTGGTGTTAAGCGGGTTTGGAGGGCTGGTCTTTGTTTCCTTTACCGTCTTCTTTACTACAAGGCCTTCTTTTGCCCCCTTTAACCTCTTGAAGATCTCAACTGCCTTTTCTTTGTCGTGGATGTTTCCTGCCCTGTGGGTACCCTCAAATTCCCCTCCTTTTGCAGCGAAAATTGCAGTAATCTTCCAGAAGTCCTTTGTCTCAAAAGCCCGGATGGTCTTTTCCCGCTCATAAACAAAACCACAGGTAGGCGTCTGGCACGGCCCTATTGAAAGGATGTCTTTTGTCCTTGCTTTTTCCCTGACCGAAAGCGTGACAAAACGTGTAAAAGCTGCCCCCATCTTCAGGTCAAGGATCTGGCGGGCTTCCGCAGCCATTGCCATGTTGTAGTCAGGGTCTACAGGGTTTTCAAAAGCTTTCTTGACTTCTTTTGGGGAAAGAGCTGAAAAACGTGCCCTTGAGACCGGTACGTTTGTAACCTCCTCTGAAAGGGTCTTGGCCTCAAACCCTATGTTTTCCCCTTCCCTGTCGTAGTCGCATGCAAGGATAATTTTGTCTGCCCTTTTTGCCAGGTTTTTCACTGCGGCTGCATACTCTGCCCTGGTCACGAACTTTTCAGGGTAAACTCCAAGGAGTACACCGGGGTCAACCTCATTCCATTTGTTATATTTTTCAGGAAAATCATAGTTCATGATATGCCCGGATAAACCCATCACGAACCATTCTTCCCCTTTCCACTTGAACTCGTAAGCAGGCAGCCCTTCCACTGAGATTTTATCTACTTCCCCCTCGCCCAGGATACTGGCAATCTGGGCCGCTGCCTTATTCTTTTCTGCAAATGCGACAACTGTCATGATGAAAAACCTGAACTCCTGTGATACGGATAAAAGATGAAATGCGGAAAGATCTTCGGGTTTCTTTCTTACAGAGTTTGCTTATAAGTACTTCTGTAAAACCTCAACTCTTTATAATACAATTCCTGCAGGCAGTTTTCTTTGCTTTTTGCGGCAAACATGTAATATACAAGCAATGTGCACGTAATATACACATCACATATGTAATGTGCAAATGTAATGTACAGATCAAAACACAATATGTACATTAGATATCTGTGATTAGATATCCGTGATTAGATATCCATGTAATGTACCCGCACATGATTTATATATTTCGCCATTTATAGATTATTGGTGGCTTTCCGCAGAATGAAAAGTTATATATCAGTATACCGTTTGTTCTACTTTGCAACCCCGGGCCATAGAGATTAATCGTTATAGTCACAGAGATTAATCGGTGTAGTTAATTATTATAGCTGGGTCGTTTTGTACAACTGATATATTCTTATACTTACCCCCATTCCCCCTCATCATACGGAGTAACAATGACGCTGATGGAAGACGCTAAAAAGGGAATCGTCACCCCCTCAATAGAAGCCGTGGCAAAAGCCGAAGGAATCGACCCCGAAACTGTCCGCTCCTGCGTGGCAAAAGGGCTGATAGCCATCCCCAAAAATAACAGGCGAGAAACCCTCCCTGTCGGGATTGGCAAATACATGAGCACAAAAATCAATGCCAACATAGGCACATCAAGGGACTGCATCGACATCGATGCCGAAATCGAGAAAGCAATAGCTGCAGAAGCCTTCGGGGCTCATGCAGTAATGGACCTCTCCACAGGCGGGGACCTGAATGAGATCCGTACCCGTATCCTTAAAGCCGTAAACATCCCCGTAGGGACCGTCCCGATCTACCAGGCTGCAGCTTCCCAGAAAGTTGTCGTGGAAATGACCTCTGACGACATGTTCAACGCTGTCAGAAAGCATGCAGAACAGGGCGTGGACTTTGTAACCGTGCATGCCGGGGTCAACTTAAACTCCCTCGAACGCCTGCGCCAGAGTGACCGGATCATGAACGTGGTCAGCCGCGGAGGTTCTTTTACCCTTGCCTGGATGCTCCACAATGGGGAAGACAACCCCTTCTTTGCCGAATTTGACTATCTCCTTGAAATCGCAAAAGAGTACGACATGACCCTGAGCCTTGGAGACGGCATGCGCCCGGGCTGTATTGCCGATGCTTCCGACCGCCCAAAGTTTATGGAGTTCATCACCCTCGGAGAGCTCGTAAAGCGGGCCCGTGCAGTCGATGTCCAGACCTTTGTGGAAGGCCCGGGCCATGTCCCCTTAAACGAGATTGAACTCAGCGTAAGGGGCATGAAAGAGCTCTGCGACGGAGCCCCCCTTTACCTCCTCGGGCCTCTGGTTACCGATATCGCTCCTGGCTTTGACCACATCACCGGGGCAATAGGGGGCGCAGTTGCCGGGATGTACGGCACGGACTTCCTCTGCATGGTAACTCCTTCCGAACACCTCGCCCTCCCCTCCCTTGAAGATATTAAAGAGGGTCTGCTCGTAACAAAGATTGCAGCCCACACTATCGACCTCCTGAAAGAAGGCCCAAGGGAACGCGCCTGGGAGCAGGACACAGCCATGGCCTATGCCCGCAGAGACCTTGACTGGGAAAAGCAGTTCGAACTTGCAATCGACGGCGACCGCGCCCGCAAAATCCGGGACGCCCGAAAGACGGAAAGCGACGCCTGTTCCATGTGCGGCGAACTCTGTGCCGTTAAGATTGTAAAGGAAGCCTTCGAGGAAAAGAAGGCCGAAGAGTGAAGACGGAAGAGTGAATTCTTTCATTTCTTTTTTCTTCCAATTCTTTTTCTCCTTTCAATCCCTTTTCTTCTTTCAATTTCTTTTCTTCTTCTCAAAAGGATTGGCGGTTCTTTATCAGTTGGTGGGTATTATTCAGAGCATCCGGGTATGAAATCTTCATTTTTTCTTCTGCGTCCTGAGGGGCTGAAGCCCTCCTCCCGGTGTAATAAAAAATAACAGGTGAATTCATGCTGGTATCAAGAGAGCCCAATTACTCAAGAGAAATGCCAGCCTGGCCCGAAAAATACTTTCCCATACCCTGAAAACCGTTATTTAATCCACAGGCACATATAAGAGCCTCCGCCAGCTTTTCTGGCAGGCTGTCTAAACAAACCGAAATAAACAGAAAAACAGAGAGTTCTCGGTTTATCGGGTCATTTTTACATGTTAGTTTCTTACAGGTGTCATCAGTTGTTTTTACTTTTCGGCCTATCTTTTTGGTCTTTTCTTTCTCTTCTTTTCTTTGTTCAAAAGACCACTTTCCTTCGTCAAGCGTGGCAAACCAGATAATAGTGGACGACTTAACAGTTTACCTTAACAGTTTATCTTATCAGTTTATCTTATGAATTTATAACTTATCAGCTCGTTAATTTTATTCTGGGAGCACTATTTCGTGGGGACTGCGTGCTTTTTCAGAGAGTTGCCAGTTACCTGTGTTTTTTGTATAACTATTGGGAGCTTTTCGGGTATTTAATAATTGATGCGCTGGTTATTATGAGCAAAGTGTTGTTGCGTTTATTTTTTAGTGTCTTTCTGGTTTCTGTTTTTCTGTCAGGAGCTCTGATTTCCTGTTTTTCAGATATGCAGAGGGCTTCTGCAGTTGAATTCACCCTGGCTGAAAACAACAGTGAAAACAGCAGTATTTCCACAGACAAGGGATGGCAGGCTGTTTCTTCCAGAGATACTTTAAACCCTGCACAGAAGAAGCTCTCAAGTGACCTGCTGCAGTTGAGTGATGAGCGCTATCTGTCCGGAGAAGAATCTTCTGAGACTCTGAGAGCTCGTATGGTTAAGCTGGGACAGTTGAGTCAGGCAGATCCTATTTCGAGAAGGGGGGTTCTTTCAGGAGAAAACCCGGAGAATGCTGAGAATACTGAGAATCCTGCAGGTTCGGGGGAAAATGCCAGCGAAGCTTCTTCTTATCCGGATGAAAAAGTTTATGTTTACGTTTATCTGGAGTTTTTTGCAAACAGCAGCATACTTGACGGGTACTGCGAGGTTACGGACAGGGATGAAGAAAATCATATTGCAGTAGCATGGGTCCCGCTTGAATCTCTTGAGAAGCTGGCTGCTCTTTCTGAGGTAAGGAATATTCAAACTGTCCTGCCCCCTTTTATCAGGCAGGGGAGCACGGTTTCGGAAGGGGACTCAATTCTTAACTCTTCCAGCCTCAGGGAACTCTACGGCGTAAATGGGACCGGAATAAAAATCGGAATCATATCTGACGGCGTGGACAGCCTTAAGGATGCGCAGGCTACGGGCGATCTTTCTTCCGATGTGCATGTTCTGAGCAATAAGATCGGAGGAAATGAAGGCACGAATATGCTTGAAATTGTCCATGATATCGCGCCCGGGGCAGAACTGTATTTCCACGACTGCGGAAACAGCAGGCTCGAATTCAATGGAGCGGTCGATGCCCTTGTTAACGAAGGATGTATTGTAATCTGTGACGATATAGGCTGGCTTTCCGAACCTTTCTTTGAAGACGGGATAGTGGCAGACCATGTAAAAGAGGTTGTAAAAGAGCATGATCTCCTTTACGTAAGCTCTGCAGGAAATTCCGGAGACAGCCATTACCAGGGGTCTTTCTATGACAACGGGAGTGGCTGGCATGATTTCAGCAGTGGGCAGGGAGAGGTAGATAACCTGCAGCTCGAAATCCAGCCCTCAGGAGAAGTCTGGGTTTTTCTCCAGTGGGACGACAGGTGGGAACATTCGGGAAATAACTATGACCTTTTCCTTAAAGACAGGAATACTTTAGAGGCCATTGCGTCCAGTAAAGTTTATCAGGATGGGGACAATCTGCCCCTTGAATATATAATGTATACCAATAGTGGAAAAAACACCCTTAACGCTTCTATCGAGGTCCGAAAAACTTCCGGAGAAGCCAGAGAACTCGAGCTCTACATTTACTACTGGCCTGGGGTAATGCTCAGGTCTGCAAATATCGTTGCCAAAGATTCTATTTTCGGGCACCCGGCACTGCCTGAAGTAATAACTGTAGGGGCAGTCGGTACAGGGGAATCCGGAGATTATTATATCGAGTACTTTTCTTCCGTTGGCCCGGTTACGCTCTCCTATCCTTCTCCGGAAATTCGCCCTAAAACAGACCTTTCAGGGATTGATGGCGTAAGTGTCACAGGTGCAGGCGGGATTTCAGAGCAGTTTTATGGTACAAGCGCTTCTTCTCCTCACGTTGCAGCCATTGCAGGGCTGGTCTGGAGCGCGTTTCCGGAAAAGTCAGCTATGGATATAAGGCGGTTGCTTTACACCTCATCAACCGACCTCGGTGAACCCGGATATGATCCTGTTTTCGGACACGGGCTTGTAGACGCCCTCAGGATGCATGAACAGGCATCAGCAGATCCTTCCACTTTTACTGTGAAAACAGACGGTAGCGGGGATTTTTCCTCAATTTCGGATGCCATAAACAGCAGCAAGCCCGGAGATTCTATTCTTGTGTATCCGGGAACGTACAGGGAAAACGTGGATGTGCCCTGGGCTCTTAATATAAGTTCTGCTTCCGGAAAGCCTGATGATACTATTCTAGAAACTGAAAACTCAGCGAAGCCTGCCTTTCATGTGACTGCAAATTCTGCAAAGATAAGAGGGTTTGGGATAAACGGCTCTGGCAGGGCTGGCGTATATCTCGAAAGTGCAGCTGCCTGTATGCTTGCGAATAATAAGGTGTCAGGCTGCAGTCCGGGAGTCCTGCTTGAAGAGTCCTTTAACAACACTCTTACAGGAAATGACATCTCAAACAATGCGGAAGGGCTCAGGTTAACAGACTCTTTCCTGAACACGATCCTTGAAAACGAGTTTGATAACAGTATCAATATCAATGAAAGTTCTGCAGGAGAAAAAGGGCTTTCAAACACCTGGAACACGGTTGAAGAGGTACGCTATCTTTATAATGGGGGGGTTTATGGGAGTCGATTTGGAAACTTTTACTCCGATTATAAGGGCCCGGATGCAGACGGTAGCGGGATAGGTGACATCCCTTATGGCAGTGATTCCTCTCCCCTTATTGCCAGATTGGCAGCATACTCCATGGGTTTTGAGGTAGGGAGTACAGCTCCTGCCCAGGATACGGTTTCAATTGAGGGGGAGACCCTGGAATTTGCAATTAGGTCTACAAGAAACTGCACTTTCAGCTGGTTGCTAAACGGAGTCCTGCTGCAGACAAACGAATTTGTTTCTTCTGCCGTTCTTTCCATAAATACTGGCGAACTTACAGGCAGCATAACAGAGAGCAACACTTCTACCCCTCTCCCGGCTGAATACAATCTAAAAGTTATTGCGGCAAACGGTTCTTCAACCCTGCAGCACAGCTGGAACCTGACCCCCTCTCCTGCAGAAGAAGAGACGGACACGCCGGAGAACACAAATGAAGATAATGTGACCAGGGGCAGCATTTCAGGAGGAGAAAACGAAAAGAGTGCAGGAGACGACGGCAGCGGAGGAAGCGGAGGAAGCGGAGGAAGCGGTGCAGGCGGTTCCCCTGAGCCCTCAAGTAATGTCGAAAGCAAGGAACTGGCGCAGAATTTCGTTGCCAGTGGAAGCCATATTCGGTTCGGTTTTTCCAGAAACGCAACACCTGTGACAGCCGTAGAATTTGATGCCAGGAAAAACGCCGGAAAAGTTACAGTCACCGTGGAAATGCTAAAAAACCGGTCCGTTCTGGTTTCAGGCCTGCCGGAAGGCGAGGTTTACAGACACTTCAATATCTGGGCTGGCAACAGTGGGTTTGCATCTCCGGAAAATATTGAGAACCCGACAGTCAGCTTCAGGGTAGAAAAAGATTGGCTTTCCGAAAATGGAATTGTCCCAGCTTCAGTTTCTCTCTACAGGTACTCTGCCACAAACTGGACAGAACTTTCTTCCGGGGTTACCGGAGAAGATGAGTCCTTCTTCTATTTTGAATCGGAAACTCCGGGTTTTGCATCTTTTGCAGTTGCCGGCCAGAAGCAGAGTGAGTCTTTACAGTTTTTTACTCATACAAGTATGCAGAATAACTCTCCTGAAACAGGCCCGGACGGAGCTCCGGAAATCCGGATCACGCGTGAAAATGCAGACAACTCCACAGAAGAAGGCAACGAAGAAGAGGGCAACGAAGAAGAGGGCAACGAAGAAGAGGGCAACGAAAATAACAGGAATATTTCATCCCCTGGTTTTGTGATATGTATCGCCCTTTTGCTCGCAGGCGCACTGTGGATTAAAAAACAGTGAAGTGCAGATCGAAAAAGCCCGAAAGTGAAAACAACTGATGACACCTGTAAGAAACTCACAGGTAGAAATGACCGGGAAGTCCGATAAGAGATCAACAAAAAAACAGCAAGTAAAAGCAACCTAAAAACCTTTAAAGATGCCAAAGAAAGATAAATCAATTTTTATCTGAAAAACATTCTTTTTTCAGTTTCTTTTTGCCCTTTTTCTTCGATCTTTTGTCTTCTTTTTTAGAGAGCCGCCAGACAAGCTGGCGGGGGTGCTTATATTTAATGTGGATTTTAATGAGGTTCCCGTGGTCAAGGGGAGCATTTCTCGGGCTGGGGAGGCATTAACCGATGAATTCAGAGATTCTTTAACGCAATATTTGGAAACTCTTTTAAAGGAATATCCATTTACCTGATAATATATTTTTAAGAAGAGAGGATTGCAAATGACAGAAGTGCTTTACTTCCTTAACTGTTACCTGAGAGAATTTGAAGCAACCGTCGAAAAAGTAACGGATGATAAGTATGTTGTTCTTGACCGCACGGCTTTCTATCCCGAGAGCGGAGGTCAGCCCAGTGATTCCGGAAAGCTTGTCCGTGAGTCCGACGGTGCCGAGTTTGAGGTTGTTTATGTCGGCAAGTTCAATGGGGATATAAGCCATGAAATCTCCCCGGCAGGAGAAAACGCAGCTTCAGGCCTGAAAGTCGGGGACAGCGTAAAAGGGGTCATTGACTGGGACAGGCGCTATCAGCACATGCGGATGCATACGGCAACCCATGTAATAGCCAATGTGATCGAAAAAGAAGCCGGAGCCCAGATCACCGGGAACCAGCTCGGGCTTGACCAGAGCCGGGTGGATTTCAGCCTTGAAGCCTTTGACAGGGACAAGTTTTCCGAATACGAAAAAATTGCAAACGAAGTGATCGCCCAGAATCACCCTGTAAATTTCTACCTGGTCAGCCGCGAAGAAGCCGAAGAAAAACTCTCAAGGCTTACCACGCTTGCCAAAGGTTTCTCCGAAGAGATCACCGAAGTCCGCCTTGTAGAAATCGAAGGTGTGACGATTGAAGCCTGCGGCGGGACGCACCTGAAAAACACAGGAGAGATAAAGGGAATAAAGATCGAAAAACTTCAGAACAAGGGGAAGAGCAACAGGAGAATGTATTTTACGCTAGTGGACTGAATAGGGATATTTCTTCAATTCAGTCCAAATTTTCTTTTTTCAGGATTTTCGAAGAACATTCGCCCGCATCTCTTAGATATCAAGTATCTCTCAGATATCAAGTATCTCTCAGATATCAAGTATTATCTCTCAGATATCAAGTATGATACTATTCGATCTTGAGCCTGATTACAACTCCTAATGAGGAACTATAATAATATTTAGTCAAGTTTATATATAAGAACTATTCAATTTATACTTCGTAGATCTTTTCTTACTATAACTTGTATAATCCTGTACTGTAAAAATGGTTATGCTATTTTGAGAACATGGTGACATTAAACTATGAGTGGTATCAGGAATATCACTGAAGAGGAAAGGGAAGAAGAATTTATTGCAGCTCAGGAAGAGGTGCATTTGCAGGAAAAACTTAAACTGCTTAGCTGGGCAGTCGAATCCTCAAATATTGTCCTCATTACTACGGATTTTGCAGGGAACCTGAAATATGTGAATCCTGTGGTGCCCAAAATATGGGGATACGAAGCTGAAGAAATTCTGGGGCATCCTGCTTCTCGATTCTGGAACTCTCCATCAGAAGTAATGAAGGCCGGAGATGAATGCAGGACCAGAGGTGAATGGGAGGGTGAACTGGTTGCCAGAAGAAAAAACGGGATACTGTTCGA
The DNA here is from genome assembly GCF_000979295.1 of Methanosarcina sp. 1.H.T.1A.1. NCBI lineage: Archaea > Methanobacteriati > Methanobacteriota > Methanomicrobia > Methanosarcinales > Methanosarcinaceae > Methanosarcina > Methanosarcina sp. 1.H.T.1A.1. Next base: position 46,806 of record NZ_JJQY01000149.1, read on the forward strand.
TGCGCACGTATCTTTAAATATATTAAGAGATGGTGATGGAAAAGTCCTCGGGATTGTAGGCTCACTTTTTGACATCACTGAGAGCAAGCGGGCAGAGAATGAATTGAAAAAAAGAACTGAAGAGCTTTCTCTGGCAAAACAGCGGCTCGATATGGCACTCGAAGCTGCAGGGATGGGGACCTGGGAATGGGACTTTCTCAAGAATAGAATAACATGGGACGACACCCTCTTTCGTCTGGCGGGCATATAGAAGGAAGAATTTCTCCAGACTCATGAAAATTTACTTGAACTTTCTAATAGAGCTCTGCCTCCCGAAGATAATATCCGGGTGCTGAATATATTTCGGGAAGTTGTGGAAGGAAAGACCGACAACTATGATTTTGAACATGATTTACTCCATCCTGATGGGACCATACGTCATTTTCTGGTTAAAGGGAAAGCTCAGCGGAGCCCTGAGGGTAAACTTTTACATTTGATCGGGACGGCAATGGATGCCACGAAAAAGAAAATTGCTGAAGACGCCCTGAGGAGAAGTGAATCAAATCTCGCCAGAGCCCAGGCAATGGCTCATCTGGGCAGTTACTCCCTTGACATCCGGACGGGGGAAGTTTGCTGGTCAGAGGGACTTAAAGCTATATGGGGCTATGAACCCGATCAAAAGCTTTCATTAAAAATGGCTACTTCCCGGATTCATCCTGAAGACAGGAAACGCATTTGTGAAGCATTGCAAACTGCAGTAAAGGAGAAACATCAATTCAATTCTGAGTACCGGATTGTAAGGCCTGATGGTTCGGTTCGCTACGTCCATGACCAGGGAGAAATCAGCCTTGACGAGAAGGGAACCCCGATCAGGATGTTCGGGACAACTCAGGACATTTCGGAAAGAAAACTCCTGGAAGAACAGCTTCTTAACGCAAAAGAAGCAGCAGAAACTGCAAACCGGGCAAAAGGGGATTTCCTTGCCAATATGAGTCATGAAATACGTACTCCTATGAACGCAGTTCTGGGAATGCTTGACCTGCTGCTGGAAACCAGCCTTAAGGATGAGCAGAGGGAATACCTCCAGCTTGCCCACTTCTCGGCAGAATCTCTCCTTTCTATAATCGACAACGTGCTTGATTTCTCAAAAATTGAAAAAAATAAAATCGAGCTTGAAAAGATCAGTTTCGATCTTGAAAGCCTCATATCCCATATCATTAACTTACTTTTTGGAAAAGCAAACTCAAGCGGACTAAAACTGGCTTTTCATATTGAAGAGAGCCTTCCGTCCACCTTCATAGGGGACCCGGTTCGCCTCAAACAGGTTCTGTTTAACCTTCTCGGCAATGCAATAAAGTTCACTAAAGAGGGAGAAGTTGCCCTTTCAGTTGAGGCATACATGCCATCGGATAGGGAATATGATGGGCTGTCGAACCCTTATTTAGAAGAAGAGATGACACTCCTTTTCAAGGTCAGAGATACTGGAATTGGAATCCCTCCTGAAAACCTTTCCAGAATATTCGATTCCTTCACGCAAGCTGACGCCTCTGTCACAAGGGAATACGGTGGGACCGGCCTCGGGCTTGCAATATCTTCTCAACTTGTCGAGCTTATGGGCGGCAGGTTATGGGTGGAGAGCAAGGTAAGGAAAGGAAGCACTTTTTATTTCACTGTCAGGGTAATAAAACAGACAGGCAAAGAAGGCCAGGAGCAGGAAAAAAGATCTCCGGAAGAAAACCCATTACCATGCCCGGAAGATACCGAAAATTATGGAAAAGGAATATTCGGAAAAAGCCTGAATATCCTTCTTGCCGAGGATCACCCGATAAATCAAAAATTAATTGTGAGTCTTCTTGAGAAAAAGGGGCATAACCTTACCCTTGTTACTAACGGAAAAGATGCGCTTGATGCCCTCTCCAGGAGAGATTTTGACGCTGTGATGATGGACGTCCAGATGCCGGGCATGGATGGGCTGGAAGCTACTCGAAGGATAAGGGACCCTTCTTCCGGAGTGAGATGGCATGAAATTCCGATAATAGCTTTTACTGCCCGGGCTCTGAAAGAAGATAATGAAAAATGTATTGAAGCAGGTATGAACTATTATATTTCAAAGCCCCTGAAAAAAGAAAAACTCTTCATGGTACTGGAAGACATCAGGTCCGGAAAAATTAATCCTGAAAGAGTATCTTCAGATACAAAATACGAATCCTCTTATTCGGGCAGGACAAAGGAATCTACTGGGATGGAGAAAATATCCCCTTACACAGGGACAACAACCACGGAAAGTACAGGTTTTGATTTTCCGGAAGACCTGGTTTTTGACCTGAAAGAAATGCTTGAAAGGACAGAGTGTGACGAGACACTCTTAATGGAAATGGTTAAAATTTTCCTTGAGACGTCGCCGGAGTTGCTGGACTCCATAAATAATGCTATAAAAAAAGGAGAGGCTGAAGAACTCAGTCAAAGTGCACACATTTTAAAAAGTGCAGCAGGAAGCATAGGGGCAAACAGGGTCTTCAGGGCTGCTTATTACCTTGAGCAGATAGGGCGAAAAAACCGAATGGATTTAGCCTCAAAGAAATTTGAAGAAATAAAATTCCGGCTTGAAGAACTTGAACCGGTCCTTATCAGGTATCTTGAAAGCCAGGCCTGTTAGTTCGGCTGGCATTTTCCAGTTTTGCTTTTAGTTTCCGGCTTTCAACGGGAGGCAAGCTTGTGAAAGTTCTGATTGCTGAAGATGAACCGATTTCCAATTTGTGGCTTAAAAATATGTTGACCAGATATGGTTATGAAGTCATTTCCACACGCAATGGATGCGAAGCCTGGGAGGTTTTGAAAGGATGCGCCCCTCCAGGAGTTGTAATTCTCGACTGGGAGATGCCAAAAATGAAAGGCATAGAGGTCTGCGAAAAAATAAGGAAAGATCCCCGGATAAGCAGCACGTATATAATCCTTATAACCGGCAGAGACCTGAATGAGGACATTGAGATCGGTTTTAAGGCAGGTGCTGATGATTGCCTCAAGAAGCCTTTTGATAACCAGAAACTAAAAGCAAAACTGGAAAATGCCAGGAGAACTCTGGGACTCTAATTTATATCTGTAATTACACTTTTTCATAATTACTCTGAATCTAAAGATGGAAAAGCCCCTGATAAAATTCAGGTCCGGGTTTCCCTTCAAGCCCGGAAGTAGTCTATTGCTTCCAGAGGCTTCTCAAACGTCCAGCCGAAAAGTTCGGCGTAAAACTTCTTTGCCCGCTAAGGGTCATCTGCCGGGACATTAAAAGCGGGGATGCAGTCGTAGGAGATTTGATCTTTCCTTCCATCCCTTCCGAAAAACCATCACTTCCTTTCTGGGCAGATGATCCGGCTGAGGCCAGAAGAAGCATCAAAAAACTGATTGATAGTGCACCCGGGAAGATTTATATTGCTCACGGAAAACCATTTAGTTCTGCGGAAGTAAAAGAGAGTTTTTCGAGCCTTTTTTGAAGGCTCAAAACCGTAAAAACTCAGATGTAGAATAAAACTACAAGGAAAGCTGCATAAAATGCCATCATTGCTACTCCTTCCCATCTTTTTATTTCCCAGCCCGTGCTGATAAACACCAGAAGGATCAGGCTTATGACTATCATGACAGGAGTCGTAAAGAAGAGGCTTATTTCTGCAACGGCTATGGGATACAGAAGCCCGGAAAGTCCGAGGATCAAGAATACGTTTGTGATGTTAGAACCTATGATGTTACCAAGGGCTATACTTCCGTAACCCTTCCTTGCTGCAGATACCGTTACCACAAGTTCCGGGAGGGAAGTCCCTACAGCGACCAGAGTCGTGCCTATGATGGTGTCCGGAACCCCTAAGAGTTCTGCAAAGAAGATAGACTCTTCCACAAAATACTTTGCACCTATTACGATTGCTGCACAGCTTAACACGAGGGTAAAGATATCTTTTCCAAAGCCTCCTTCTATCCGGCCATTTCCATTTCCTGAGTCTGAGTTCTTGTTATGGTTTGTACCATTGATCTTTTGCATTGCACTGTTTATATACTTGAATTTGACAAAATACTTCAGAAACTCTTTGAAATAGGGTTTCCCTCCGTATATTTCTCCTTCCTCAAACAGGAAAAATACATAAGCGATATACAGCAGTACAAAGATACCTGATTCGATTATTGACAATTCTCCATTGAGGGCAAAAACAAAGAAGAGCACCGCTGAAAAGAGCATGATATACCCATCTCTTTTGAGCATCTCAACTTCGGTTTTCATCGGGGAAAGAAATGCAGCAAGCCCAACAATTAACCCTATGTTAACAATGTTTGAGCCTACAACGTTTCCTATTACAATACCACTTGCCTGCTGGATAGATGCGACTATGGAAGAAGCAAGTTCCGGGATTGATGTCCCGACTGCTACCAGAGTCAGCCCTATCACAAATTCAGAAACGCCAAGCTTTTTTGCAATCGTCGAGGCTGCCTTTACAAAATAGTCTGAACCCTTGACCAGAAAGACCAGGCCAAGTAAAAGAATGAGGAAATTCATTGTGATCATAAAATCACATCTGATATGTTTTTCGTCTGTTTGATCATTATCGGTTCAAGCTTTAATCTGAATAACTTTTATTAAAAGCTTTCAGTAAAAAGAGAATTAAGAGGGAGCTATTCAGGCGGCTATTCAGGCAGCCTTTTGAAGACTACACAATAAGATTACACAAAGATAGAACACAAGTCCGGCAGGGTTGGGAAGGCAGCGACAGTACTTTAAGGCAGCAAACCGCGGGAAGCCGGTCTGCGTAATCAGAAGCCACGGGCAAATAATTAAGCCGAAAGGGCTAATGTAATACCAGGGGATGGGACAAATGGTTTCACAAACCGAAGAAAAGAAACCTTCAATAAAAGTCATAAAAAACGGTCCGTATCTTGTCAGGGATCTGAAGAACTTCAGAGACGAAAAGAACTGAGCATGCAGAAGGTAGATAAATTTAGAGGGGAAAAACGCCCGAAAAGCCGAACCCTCCCCTTCTTTTTGAAAGCCTTCCCGGGGAAGCGGGAAAGGTTCATCGGAAGCAGCCATGTATTTTGTGGTTAATAAATAAAAAAAATGAAAATAAAAATGAAAATGAAAATGAAAATAAAAATAAAAATGAAAATAAAAATGAAAATAAAAAATAAATTGGCATAGAAAGAGTAAAATTTATCTCCCAGAATCTAAAACCCGAAAAATTAGTTCTGGCTCGCAACATCAAACCAGACCGGAGTTTTATCCTCAGGGTCGCAGTTATAGTTTATAGTGATTTCCTCATTTTCCTGGATATCTTTTATACAGACGTATTTCAAAAGGCCGTTAGTGAAATCTTTCTGGTATTTTGCGTTGGGGGTATAAGAGTGGTTATAAAGAGACCCATACCCCAGAGCAATCGCTGCTGCTCTTGAATCTGTCCCCCATGCGAAGTAGTAATTATAAAGCTGGGTAAGCTCAAGAGTATCAACTTCTTCAGGAGGAAGAACGATCACAGGGCAGGTTTCTATTACTTCACCTTTTTTGAGATTTCTCTGTGCAAATACGCCTCTACCTTTTCCAGGTGCGCCTTTAACACTTATCAGTGACATTTGATCAGATTCCTGTAATTATTATAAATTACCTGTTAACTATTGCACTATTTTGATAATGCAAGGAATTTAAAAGTTTCCCTTCGAAAATTTTTATGGGAGAGCCCCTGGAAAATTTATACCAAGATTACAAAAATTATACAGGTTTTTTCAGAGGTCCACTGAAGGTTTTTTCCAAAAAAATAACACAAGAGGAAACGAAATTAAACCATTGAAGCTGTTTTTTCCTCTTTATTGTTCTTTTTTGTTTTCCTCACAAACCCATAATACCCAAGTCCCGTAAGGGCAACGGAATAGAGGATCTTCCAGGTGAACCCTGAAACCAGGAATGAGAGAGACAGGAAGGAAAGCCCTGAATAGATCCAGCGCCTCCAGCCGGTTTCGGTTTTCCAGTAGGAGAGCAGGATAAAGCCGTAAAGAAAGAGAAAGTTCTGGTTTGTAAGCATGAGCAGGGAAGAAACCGGGACCTTGAACACGTAAGTACCGAGGAGCACCAGTACGAAAGCAGCATACATGCTCAAGATGCTTGCCATAGGCTGTCCGTGCTTTGAAAGTTTTCCAAGGTAAACCGGAAGCACTTTTTCCTTTCCCGATGCGTAGACAAGGCGGCTTGAAGCAAAATTCCAGCAGGTTACATTAGCCACGATAACTACTGCCATCAGCCAGATGAGCAGATTCCCTGGCGGTGTGAACTTAACGAGTTCCACGAGTCCGGATGCCCCTGAGAGAGGAATTCCGGCTGCATCAGCCCCTATACTTGTGATTGCCAGCATCAGGTAAATGAAGATTACCAGGACAAAACTGAGCCAGAAAACTCTCTGGACATTTTTTTCCGGGTTCTGGAGTTCTCCAATGCCAAAAGACATATTTTCCCAGCCCAGGAAAGCCCAGAAGAGAAGAGCAGAAATTTTCCAGACACTATAAGGGTCAAAAGCTTCAAAATTCATTTCCAGAATAGCGGATAAACCACTTCCAAGAGCCTGTATTGAAAACGCGAGCCCTGAAGAAAAGAAATTGAAGTTATAAAAGGTAAGGGCTGCAATCAGGAAAAGCAATACAGCCACGGCTGCGTAGTTGAAAAATGAGACAAGTCTGACCCCGGCAACCGTTATAAGGGCCATGGCCGTGATGATGAGAAAAGCCAGCAAATGGGCTCCAAAATCAGGCAGGTCAAAGAGGTGCTGCAGGTATTCGCCGCCAATGAGGGCAACTGCCGGCTCTCCCAGAATAAAGGAGCCGCAGACAAGGGCTGTCACTGCATATCCTCCCCACTCTCCTACCGCTTCGCGGGCATAATGGAAAAGGCCCCCTGAACAGGGGAATTTCTTTCCGAGCCTTGCGCAGATCTGAATAAGAGGCATTGCTGCCAGAATAATCAGGAGCCAGCCGAAAACCACTTCCTGCACTGTCCCGACATCCGCAACCAGCCCTGGCAGGCCCAGAAGTCCGGAACCTATGACCATGAGGATGGCCAGAACAATTCCACGTCCCAGAGTAACTGTTTTTTCAAGTTCGGTCATTTTTCATCCTTTCTGTCCCGGATAATTCACAAAAGTGAAGATAAAGAAACAGAAGGTACACTTTGAAGCCCTATAATGTTTGCGCTTTTTTACCTGTGCAGGTTAAATATTATCCCTTTGCAGGTTCATATGAAGCTTACTTCAAAAAAGGCAATAGATCCAGGGCGCGAAAAGAAAAAAACATCTGCATATAATGGAAGGCTTTAAATCGAGAGGAAACAGAGCTTTGTTGAAGAGCCCAGTTCCTTTTAAAAAAATATTTAATTGTATGGCTTTAATTTGGAACTATTAAATTCTATAGAAATGTTGAATTTATTTTTTAAATAGCTTCTTAAATAAACCGAATATACTAAACGATGTCCTATGGTAAACCTTATTGTACACTGCTTTTTTTGGATTCTTTACAATTCCCGTTCCCTTTTTTCCATAAAATGGTACTACAGCCTTTTTTACTTTGCGTTTTAATTTGCCTGTAGTCCTTGCTTTAATAGACTTTTTCAAAGATGGTTTTCTGATGCCGAATTTCATAAACTTCCACACCATTTGATTTTTTTCCAGAAATAAAAATATAACACTAGTGTTGCGTCAGCAGTAAAATGTCGCATATAGTCGATTACAGCTATTCAGAATCCTTTAATCCTTGAGGATTGACACGACACTAGTATGTAACTGGTTTACTTCTTCTTAATCAGAATAAACACTGTCAATAGAATACACAAAGTACTGAATACTCCCAGTCCAGGCAAAAATGGTGTTTCACACTTTGCATAGATTTCTCTCATCTGTGATACCTTGAGCATGTGCCATTCAGCTTTGTTTCCATTTACGGCATTAGCATTGGAATCAATGAATATCATTTGGTATTTCTAGGTAATAGTGAATAGTTACAATTTAGTTTTTTGTTTCATCTTTTTCCAGGCAGATAAGATCCTGTCTCTTATACACATCTGACGCTGCCGACGAA